>NZ_VRVD01000388.1:0-4502 GCF_008040015.1 Methylobacterium sp. WL18
GGCACCGTGGCCGAGAACATCGCGCTCGGCCTCGACGGCGGGCAGATCCGGCGCGTCGAGGCCGAGCGCGATGTTCTCGGCCACGGTGCCGTCCACGAGGAAGACGTCCTGCGGGACGTAGCCGATCCGGTTCTGCCAGGCGGGGAGGGCGCTGGCGTCGAGCACCCGCCCGTCCACGGTGATCCGGCCCGTGCCCGGGGTGAGCACCCCCAGCAGCAGGCCCGCCAGGGTCGACTTGCCCGAGCCGGTGCGGCCGGCGAGCCCAATCGTGGTGTTGACCGGGATCGTCAGGTCGATGCCGACCAGCGCCGGCCGGCCGGTGCCGTAATCGAAGCCGATCCCCTCCAGACGGATGCCTTTCGTGAAGGGAAGACGCTCTGCGGTGCGGGGGACCGGGCCACGCTCGTCGGCCAGCGCGTCGACCATCACCCGCACCACCGGGCTGTAGAAGCGCATCAGGGAGACGGATGTAAAAATGTTCTGGAAGGCCGGGAGCATCCGGTAGCCCGCGAAGGCGAACAGGCCCAGCAGCGGCAGGATCCCGGCCACATCCAGCCCCTGGGCCAGGGCGAACAGCACCACCACGATCACCCCGCCGAAGGCCAGGGCCTCGATCACGAAGCGGGGCATCTGGCCGGTGAGCAGGCTCTCCGCGGTGGCGATCGCGTAGGCCCGCGCCGGGGCGTCGAACCGGCCCGCGAAGGCCTCGGCCCGGCCGTAGAGCTTGAGTTCCGTGAGCGCCCCGAAGGTCTCCTGCACGATCCGGAACCGGGCCTCGTTATCGGCCACCGAGCGGCCGCCGAGCCGGGCGAGCCGCGCCCGCATGATCAGGTAGATCCCGACATAGAGGCCGCCGAAGCCGCCCCCGAGGATCAGGGCGAGCTGCGGCGCGTAGGCCACCAGGAACGCGATCACCGCGAGCGCCGAGGTCGCCCGGGAGGCGAGCACGGTGGCCGGCGTCAGCACGCCGACCACCAGCCGGTCGGTCTCGGACAGGACGTTCTTGGCGAGTTCCGCGCTGTTGGCCTGGGCGAAGAACAGCCGCTCCCGGTCGAGATAGCGGAACAGCATCCGCCGGCTGAAGCCGTAGCCGGCCAGATGCGTGAACCGGAGCTGCGCGTAGGTCAGCCCGGCATTGACCACCGCCGTGGTCAGGATCGCCAGCAATGCCGCCCCGCCGGTGACCAGCAGGAAGCTGCGCTCGTCGGCAAGGCCCAGGATTTCACGGGCCTGGGCCAGGTACGGCACGCGGGTCGCCGCCGAGGGGTCGCCGACCAGGGTCAGGAACGGGATCACCGAGGCGACGCCGACCACCTCCAGCAGCGCCGCGACCGCCAGGCCCAGCGCGATCAGGGCGAGCCGCCGCCGGTCGCGCGCGCGCATGATGCGAACGAGATCGATCAGCGCGCGCATGGTTCGGGACGGATCGGCGGGAGGGCTCGCATGGCCGGGCCGGGCTTAGAGGGCCCGGCGCCGGAGGGGAAGGCGGTCGGGCCTCGCGACCTCAGGTCGAACACCCGCAGACATCGTCCCAAACCCGAAACGCCCTGTTTCCGAAGGGCCCGAACCCAGCCCTCCCGGGGTGTTGCAGCCGCATTCTGTGCCGCTCGCCCCTCGAGGCTGCCTCCCTGCGCGGGCCGTTCTGAACCCAACCCCGTCATCCCGGTGCCGCGCGGCGGAGCCCGGGATGACCGAGCGGTTGATGGAGCGGACTCTGTAACGACCGGCCAACTAGGCTGACCGGAGCTGTTCGGGCCAACACTTCAAAGGGTTGGGTGCCGGGCCTTATGGAGCCTGGACCGTCAGTCGAGCTTCTTGAGCGAGCCCAGATCCACGTCGCCGTTCTGGCTGGAGAAGGTCAGCGACTGGGTGCTGCCGTCCGCCTGCGAGACGCCGCCGATGCGGTGGTCGCCGCTATCGTAGGTCGAGACTTGGCCGTCGCGCTCGATCAGGAGCCGGTGCTTGTCCGGGAAGAACGCGTATTTCATGCCGTTCTGGGAGCCGCTGGTCGAGGGGTCGCCCAGGTCCTTCGGCCAGAAGGGCTCCAGGCCCTTCATCGGTTCCATGGGCTTCATTGGCTTCATGGGTTCCATGGGCTTCATGGGTTCCATCGGCTTCATCGGTTCCAAGGGGTGCCTCCTGTTCAGCTGGGTGACAGGAGGACGCGGCAGGGGGGAAACGGTTGCATCGTGCCCCGACCGCCGGGCCGGCGATCGGTCCGGCGGCACGCGCATCCAGGCGAGCGAGGGCTCAGAGCCGGGCGCCCGGGACCGGCCGCTCGCGGACCTGGCCGTTGAAGCCGACATGGAGCTGGTGCTCGCGCCCGTCGCGGTCTTTCGCCGCCACCTCGAGGTGGCGCGGCCCGCGGCCGGTCACCCGCACGTCACCGTAGCCGGCGGCCTGGACGGCGGCGGTCAGCGCCGGCACGTCCGGGTTCGGCCCGAGGCCGAGCTTGTCCTTGGCCCAGTCGAGGCTGCCCCGCGGAGGTCCGCCGGCCGGCCCGATCACCACTTTGCGGCCGTCGCCGTGGGTCAGCACGCTGGCATGCAGGAACCCGGTCTCGAACCGGCCCTGCACGGTCACGGCCTCGCCCTTGGCGACGACGTTGCCGCCCTCGCCGGCGGGGCCGGTCTCGACCAGCGCCCGGCCCGTCGGGTCCTGGACCACGAACTTGTTGCCGTAGATCTCGGCGACCTCGCCCTTGATGGCGGTGGCGCTCGACGGGGCCAGCGCCTGGATCGCCACCGGATCCACCGGCGTCGGCTGGAACGCGGTGCCCTGCGCCAGGGACAGGCCGGCGGCGCCCAAAGCCAGGGGTGCGGCGATCGCGGCCACCACCCAGGTCCGCCCCGGGATTTTCCAGGTCCGCCCCGGGATTTTTTTGGTTGTCGTGGCGGGGGCCGGCTCGCGGATCTCGCGGGCGGTGCCGTCGATGGTGTTGTCGTCGCTCATCCGTGTTGTCCTCTTGAGAAGGTTCGGGACCCGATCGGTCCGTGGCTCCTTCCTAAGACGCCCCCTCGAATCCGGTCTGAACCGCCCGGTTCAGCCCCGGTTAAATCCGCCCGCCTATGGCCGAGACGCGCGGGCGATCAGGGACTTGGCTCGGCCGGCCGATGCGGGGGCCAGAGTGATGGGCAGCGTGAGAAGGCAGCCCTAACTTCCCGTCGCAGCGCGCTTTCCGGCACGAGTGCGCTCGCCGCCAACGCGGAGACCGGTTCGGCGTCAGCGAGCGCGTCGAATCAAGGCCCTGAAGCCTGGGTTGGGGGGACCAAACTCTTGAAAATCCTGCTGGTGGAGGACGACGCGGCCCTGGCTGCCGAACTGACCAAGGTCCTGCGCGCGGAGAACTTCGTCCTCGACCGGGCCGCCACCGGCGAGGACGCGCAGCATCTCGGCGAGACCGAGGGCTACGATGCGGTGGTGCTCGACCTCGGCCTGCCCAAGGGCGACGGGGTCTCGGTGCTGCGCGCCTGGCGGGCGGCCGGGCGGACCCTGCCGGTGCTGGTCCTTACCGCCCGGGACGGCTGGAGCGACAAGGTCGCGGCCTTCAAGGCGGGGGCGGACGATTACCTGGTCAAGCCGGTCCGGGTGGAGGAATTGGTGATCCGCCTGCGCGCCCTGGTGCGCCGGTCGCAGGGCGGCGGGGCGAGCCGGATCGCCTGCGGCCCTCTCAGCTTCGACACGGGGCTCGGCGCCTTCGAGCACGAGGGCCTGCCGCTCAAGCTCACGGGCCTCGAATGGCGGGTCCTGTCCTGCCTGATGCTCAACCGCGACGCGGTGGTGCCACGTCCGCACCTGATCGAGCGGGTCTACGAGGGCGATGCGGATGTCGATTCGAACTCCGTGGAGGTGATCATCACCCGCCTGCGCCGGAAGATCGCCCCCGCGCGGATCGAGAGCGTGCGGGGCCACGGCTACCGCCTGCACGCGGCCCCGGCCTGATGCCGCCGCCGAAGAAGAGACCGCCGCCGCACCGCTCCCTGCGGACCCGCCTGCTGGTGGCCGCCCTGGCGCTGGTGCTGGCGGCACTCGTGGTGGCCGGGCTCGCCATCGGGGTGATCCTGCACCGCTTCGTCCGGGGGCAGATCGAAGGGCATCTCGACGCCCAGATCGTCGCGCTGCGGACCGGCCTGGAGGCGGGCCTTCTGCCCCGGGATCGCGATGCGCCGCCCTTCGACCGGGATGGGCCCGGCTGGGCCTGGGAGGTGCGCCGGGGGGGCGAGACCTTCGGCTCGGGCTCCCTGCGGGGCGGCCACATCACCGTCACCGAGCCGGGCCCCGACGACGAGCCCGACCGCCCGCATCCCGCGGACGGCACCGGGCCGCGGGGGGAGCGGCTGATCCTGCGCATCCTCGACGTGCCGGGTACGCCCCCCGCCACGATCGTCGCGGCGGCGCCCCGGGCGGCCCTGTACGGGCCCCTGCGCGAGGCGCTGACCAGCCTGGCCCTGGCGCTCGGGGTGCTCGGCCTCTGCCTGATCGCCGGGCTGGCCCTGCAGGTG
>NZ_VRVD01000389.1:0-4500 GCF_008040015.1 Methylobacterium sp. WL18
CTCGTGGCCCCTGCCGCCCGCCTCGTGCCGGTGGATCCGGCACTGGGTGACCGGGCCTGCCTGGTCGCGCTCGCCGCCACGGCTTACCGGGCGCTCGGTGGCCTCGCCGCCGGAGCCACGCCGCTGATCGTGGGGCACGGCGTGCTCGGGCGGCTGCTGGCTCGCCTCACCGTCGCTGTCGGCGCAGAGCCGACGGTCTGGGAGACGGACCCGACCCGGCGGGACGGTGGCACCGGCTACGCGGTTCTGGCGCCGGACGAGGATGCCCGGCGCGACTATGCGGTGATCACCGATGTCAGCGGTGACGCCTCCGGCCTCGACGGGCTGATCACCCACCTCGCGCCCGGCGGCGAGATCGTGCTCGCCGGCTTCTACGAGGCGCCGCTGTCCTTCGCCTTCCCGCCTGCCTTCATGCGGGAAGCCCGGATCCGGATCTCGGCCGAGTTCCGCTCCGACGACCTCGCGGCCGTCACGGCTCTGATCGAAGGCGGCCGGCTCTCTCTCGATGGGCTGATCACCCACCGCGCCCCGGCGGCGCAAGCCCAGGACGCGTACCGCACCGCCTTCGCCGATCCCGCCTGCCTCAAGATGATTCTCGACTGGAGGGACGCCGCGTGAACGTTCAGCTCAACAAGGCCGCCCTCGACCAGGCCACCCAACTCCGCGCCGAGGCGGCGATCGAGCCGGATGCGGTCTCCACCGCGCCGGCGAAGAAGGAGACGCAGATCATCGCGATCTACGGCAAGGGCGGCATCGGCAAATCGTTCACCCTGGCCAACCTCAGCTACATGATGGCCCAACAGGGCAAGAAGGTCCTGCTGATCGGCTGCGACCCGAAGAGCGACACAACCTCCCTGCTGTTCGGCGGCAAGGCCTGCCCGACCATCATCGAGACCTCCACCAAGAAGAAGCTCGCCGGCGAGGCGGTGGCGATCGGCGATGTCTGCTTCAAGCGCGACGGCGTCTACGCCATGGAACTCGGCGGCCCCGAAGTCGGGCGCGGCTGCGGCGGCCGGGGTATCATCCACGGCTTCGAGCTGCTGGAGAAGCTCGGCTTCCACGAGTGGGGCTTCGACTTCGTCCTCCTGGACTTCCTGGGCGACGTGGTCTGCGGCGGCTTCGGCCTGCCGATCGCCCGGGACATGTGCCAGAAGGTCATCGTCGTCGGCTCGAACGACCTGCAATCGCTCTACGTCGCCAACAACGTCTGCTCGGCCGTCGAGTATTTCCGCAAGCTCGGCGGCAATGTCGGCGTCGGCGGCCTGGTGATCAACAAGGACGACGGCACCGGCGAGGCCCAGGCCTTCGCGGACGCCGCCGGCATCCCGGTCCTGGCCTCGATCCCGGCCGACGACGACATCCGCCGCAAGAGCGCGAATTACGAGATCATCGGTCGGCCGGAGAGCCGCTGGGGCAGCCTGTTCTCGGACCTGGCCGCCAACGTCGCGACGGCGGCGCCGCACCGGCCGACTCCGCTCACGCAGGATGGGCTGCTCGGCCTGTTCTCGAGCGACGTGACCGGCCGCGACGTGGTCCTGGTCCCGGCGACTCACGAGGACATGTGCGGCGTCGCCCACGTGACCAAGCCGTCCCTCGAAGTCGTCTACGACGAGGTCTAGGGCATGGCCGTCTCCCTCGACATCGCCGATCTGCGCGCCCGCAAGGCCTCCGCGCCCGTCGACCTCGCCGCTACCCAGGGCGACGGGCTCGGCTGCCACGCCGGCAAGGACGCGATGCGGGCGGCCGCCGAGGCGGCCGGCATGTCGGAGACGCTCGCGAAGCTGCGGGAGGATTATCCGCAGGGTCCGCACGACCAGCCGCAGAGCATGTGTCCCGCCTTCGGCTCGCTCCGGGTCGGCCTGCGCATGCGCCGCACCGCCACGATCCTGTCCGGGTCGGCCTGCTGCGTCTACGGACTGACCTTCACGTCGCACTTCTACGGTGCCCGGCGCAGCGTCGGCTACGTGCCGTTCAACTCGGAGACGCTGGTCACCGGCAAGCTGTTCGAGGACATCCGCGATGCGGTGTTCGCCACGGCCAAGCCCGCGGATTACGACGCCGTGGTCGTCATCAACCTCTGTGTCCCCACCGCCTCCGGCGTCCCGCTCCGCCTGTTGCCGAAGGAGATCGACGGCGTCCGGGTGATCGGCATCGACGTCCCGGGATTCGGGGTCCCGACCCATGCCGAGGCCAAGGACGTGCTCGCCGGCGCGATGCTGAAGGTCGCCCGCACCGAGGCCGAGCAGGGGCCCGTCGCGACCCCACGCGGCGGCCGTTCGGAGCGCCCGAGCGTGGCTCTGCTCGGCGAGATCTTCCCGGCTGATCCGGTGGTGATCGCCGCCTTGTTGGAGCCTCTGGGCCTCGCGGCCGGGCCGGTGGTCCCGACCCGCGAATGGCGCGAACTCTACGCTGCCCTCGATTGCACCGCGGTCGCCGCGATCCACCCGTTCTACACGGCCTCGATCCGCGAGTTCGAAGCCGCCGGCCGGCCGGTGGTCGGCTCCGCCCCGGTGGGGGTCGACGGCACTGCCGACTGGCTCGACCGGATCGGTGAGGCCTGCGGCGTCGCCCGGGCCACCGTCGAGGCGGCCAAGAACCAGCTCCTGCCCGGCATCCGCGGCGCGCTTGCCGCCATGCCGATCAAGGGCCGGATCACGCTTTCGGGCTACGAGGGTTCGGAACTGCTGGTCGCGCGGCTCCTCGTGGAAAGCGGGGCCGAGGTCCCGTATGTCGGCACCGCTTGTCCGCGTACGCCGTGGTCCGAGGCCGATCGCGACTGGCTGGAAGCTCGCGGTACCCAAGTTCGCTATCGGGCCTCCCTCGAGGACGACCTCTACGCCCTCGACGCGCTGAAGCCGGATCTGGCCATCGGCACGACGCCGGTGGTGCAGAAGGCCAAGGAGCGCGGCACGCCCGCCCTCTACTTCACCAACCTGATCTCGGCGCGCCCGCTCATGGGCGCGGCAGGAGCCGGCTCCCTGGCGCGAGTGATCAACGCCGCCCTGGCCAACAAGCCCCGCTTCGACGCGATGCGCGACTTCTTCGAGGGCGTCGGCACCGGCTTCTCCGCCGGCGTCTGGCAGGACACGCCGCAGCGGCGGCAGGGTCCGAAGATCGAAGGCCCGATGAAGCCGATCGGGGAGATGGTGTAATGCTGATCCTCGATCACGACAGGGCCGGGGGCTACTGGGGCGCCGTCTACGTCTTCACGGCGATCAAGGGCCTGCAGGTCGTCATCGACGGCCCGGTCGGCTGCGAGAACCTGCCGGTCACCTCGGTGCTCCACTACACCGATGCGCTGCCGCCGCACGAGCTGCCGATCGTCGTCACCGGCCTCGCCGAGGAAGAACTTGGCCGCCACGGCACCGAGGGGGCGATGAAGCGCGCCCACGCCACCCTCGATCCGGGCCAGCCCAGCGTGGTGGTCACCGGTTCGATCGCCGAGATGATCGGTGGCGGCGTGACCCCCGAGGGCACCGGCCTCCAGCGCTTCCTCCCGCGCACCATCGACGAGGACCAGTGGCAGGCTGCCGACCGCGCCATACGCTGGCTCTGGCAGGAATACGCCGCCAAGAAGTTCGCCAAGAAGGGCATCCCGGCGCGTCCCGAGAAGAAATCCGGCGAGCGCCCGCGGGTGAACATCATCGGCCCGGCCTACGGCACCTTCAACATGCCCTCCGACCTCGCCGAGATCCGGCGCCTAGTGGAAGGGATCGGGGCCGACGTGAATCTGACCTTTCCGCTGGGTTCGCACCTCGCGGACGTGCCCAAGCTCGTCAACGCCGACGCCAACATCTGTCTCTACCGCGAGTTCGGCCGTCTGCTCTGCGAAGATCTGGAGCGGCCCTACCTGCAGGCGCCGATCGGCATCCTCTCGACCACCAAGTTCCTGCGCTCGCTCGGCGCGATCCTCGGTCTCGACCCGGAGCCGTTCATCGAGCGCGAGCGCCACACCACGATCAAGCCGGTCTGGGACCTCTGGCGCTCGGTCACGCAGGACTTCTTCGGGACTGCCAGCTTCGGGATCGTCGCGACCGAGACCTACGCCCGCGGCGTGCGGCACTTCCTCGAAGACGAGATGGGCTTGCCCTGCAACTTCGCGTTCAGCCGCTCGGCCGGGCAGAAGCCCGACAACGACGCCGTGCGCAAGGCCGTCGCCGAGAAGACGCCGCTGGTGCTGTTCGGCTCGTTCAACGAGCGGATGTACCTCGCCGAGTGCGGAGCCCGGGCCACCTACATCCCGGCCTCGTTCCCCGGCGCCATCATCCGGCGGCACACCGGCACGCCGTTCATGGGTTTTGCCGGCGCGACCTACCTGGTCCAGGAAGTCTGCAACGCCCTGTTCGACACGCTCTTCCACATCCTGCCGCTCGCCCGCGACATGGACAAGGTCGAGGCGACCCCGGCGCGCCGCCATCGCGAGCTGCCCTGGGACGAAGCCGCCCGCGCGGCGCTGGACGAGCTGGTCGAGGCGCAGCCGGTTCTGGCCCGCATCTCCGC
>NZ_VRVD01000038.1:0-18800 GCF_008040015.1 Methylobacterium sp. WL18
GGGTGGGCCGGCCGTGAGGTCGGGTCGGGAGAGGGGAGCGCCGCTGCCGGAAGAGTTGCGACGGACCTCATATTCAGAATCGTCGCGCTGCCCCTCTCCCGACCCCCTTCGGGGGCCACCCTCCCCCGCAGAGGGGGGAGGGAGATCCCGCGGCACCGGCCAGATCAGCGCCGTGGTCTCGGCGAGATCGCCGACGTAGTTGTGCGACAGCCGGAACAGCACCGGGTCGATGCGCGCCTCCACCAAGCCGCGTATCAGGGCCGGCTTGGCTTCGCGAAAGTTCAGCGTGCCGGTCATGGCGCCCAGCGCGTAGCCGCGCTCCGGATCCGGCGTGCGCGCGAAAAAGTCCTGGAGCAGGCGCAGCTTGGCGTTGCGGCGCGGCTCGTAGGCGAGGCGGTCGAGGAGGTGGGCGAAGTCGTTCACGCGGCCACCTCCGGCTCGGCGACGCCTGCGGGGGCCGGCTCCGCCTCACCGTCGTCGCCGTACCCCAGCAGGTGCAGCGGCTTGGCCTTGATCCCTTGCGTCCCGCACCAATGGACCAGCGCATCCTCCTGGCCGTGGGTGACCCAGACCTCCCCGGCGCCGGTGTCCCGGATCGTACGGCACAGGTCCGGCCAGTCCGAATGGTCGGAGATGACCAGCGGCAGCTCGACGCCCTTCTGGCGCGCGCGGGCGCGGACCCGCATCCAGCCGGACGCGAAGCAGGTCACCGGGTCGGGAAACTTGCGCGACCACAGGTCCTGCATCGCGCTGGGCGGACAGATCACGATGGCCCCGTGAAGGTCCTTGCGGTCGGCGGCCACGACCTTCGGGGTATCGCCCAGGGGGATGCCCTCGCGCTTGTACAGCTCGGTCAGCTTCTCCATCGCGCCGTGCAGGTGGATCGGCCGGTCCCAGCCCTCCTCGCGCAGCAGCGCCATCACCCGTTGCGCCTTGCCCAGCGCGTAGGCGCCGACGATGTGGGCGCGCTCCGGGAACAGGGCCACGGAGGCCATCAGCTTGCGGACCTCGTCCCGCGTGTCCGGATGCGTGAAGACCGGCAGGCCGAAGGTCGCCTCGGTGATGAACACGTCGCAGGGCACCACCTCGAACGGCAGGCAGGTCGGGTCCGGCGCCCGCTTGTAGTCGCCCGACACCACGACGCGGACGCCGTCCCGTTCGATGGCGATCTGGGCGGAACCGAGCACGTGCCCGGCGGGGGCGTAGCGCACCGTGACGTCGCCGACGCGCAAGGCCTCGCCGAGCCGGGCCTCCTGGCGCTGGCGGCAGAAATCCTCGCCGTAGCGCACCGCCATGATCCGCAGGGTTTCCGGCGTCGCCAGCACGTGGCCATGGCCGGCCCGGGCATGGTCGGCATGGCCGTGGGTGATCAGCGCGCGCTCGACAGGCCAGGTCGGATCGACGTGGAAGCCGCCGAGCGGACAGTAGAGGCCCTCTCGGGTCAGGGTGAGGAGATCGCTCGCGCGTGTCGGCATCGGGTCCGCTGCTGCCGGTGGAGTCCGCCGGTGGCCCCGGTATATAGGCGCCTCCGACCCGGCAGACGCATGGCCACGCAACACAGTTCCGGCGACCTCCTCGCCGACCGCCGCTATCGCTACGCCGAGGCCTGCCTGGCGGATGGCGACCATGCCGGGGCCGCCGACCTCGCCGAGCAGGCGCTGGAGATCGCACCCCGCTACGCGCCGGCCTGGCTGGTGCTGGGCCGTGCCCGGGAAGGGCTGGCCGTCGGGGGCGACGACCCGGCCCTGAGGGCGGCCGCGACCCGGGCCTATGCCTGTGCCCTCGACATCGACCCCGACGATACCCTCGGCGTGCGGGCGCACCTCGTCCGCTTGGGGGAAGGCGGCGGCCTGCCGGCCCTGTCGCCGGCCTATGTCCGGGCCCTGTTCGACGGCTACGCCCCGCGCTTCGAGCGCCACCTCGTGGACGGGCTGGGCTATGTCGGCCCACAACTGCTCCACGATGCCCTGCCGCCGGACCCTGAGCGGTTCGACGTGGCGCTCGATCTCGGCTGCGGCACAGGCCTGATGGGCGCGGCGATCCGTGACCGGGTCGGGCACCTCACCGGGGTGGATCTGTCGCCCGGCATGCTGGCGGTGGCGCGGACCAAGATGCAGCGCGGCCTCCCGCTCTACGACCGTCTGGCCGAGGGTGACCTGGCGGCCTTCCTGGCGGCCGAGCCGTCGGACTCCGCCGACCTCTGCCTGGCGGCGGACGTGCTGATCTACGTGGCGGATCTCGCGCCTGTGCTGAAGCAGGTCGCTCGCGTGCTTCGGCCCAGGGGCCTGGCCGCCTTCACGGTGCAGTCTCATGACGGCGACGGCGGCCTCCTGGGCGCGGACGGGCGCTACGCCCACGCCCACGCCCACGTCACCGCGGCGGCCTCCGGCGCAGGCCTGGAGGTCTTACGGCTGCACGAAGCCGATGTGCGGCGCGAAGGCGGCCGGCCGGTGCCGGGCCGGGTCGTCGTGCTGCACCGCACACGCCAATGATTCCCCCGGCATGAAACTGCTTGGCTGTTCGTCCATTGTCTGTCGGCCGCACGACAGGCGGCGATGGGATCGGGGATTGGCATGGCGGATTTCGGCGGCAGGGATGATGGGCGCGCACCGGAGCGCAAGCCCGACCTGCCAGCGGACCGGTCTTTTCCGGCGGATCCCCGGACGCGCATCTCCTTCGCCATCGCGCTGGCCATGCTGGCAGGATGCGCCGATTCCATCGGCTTCCTGGAATTCTCGCAGCTGTTCATGTCGTTCATGTCGGGCAACACGACCCGCTTCGGCGTGGCGGTGTCCAACGGCGACTGGGAGAACGTCACCCGGGTCGCCAGCACGATCAGCCTGTTCTGCTTCGGCGCCTTCCTGGGCACTCTGATCGCCGCCTGGGTCGGCCGCTGGCGGCTGGCCGTCCTGCTGACGCTCCAGGCGCTGCTGCTCGCGGGCGGCCTGCTGATGCCCTGGGGCACCTTCGCCTATCCGCTGCACGCCTACCCGATCGTGCTGGCCCTGGGCCTGCAGAACGCGACCCTCCAGGACGAGGGCGGCCGGTCGCTGGCGCTGACCTACGTGACCGGGGCGGTGGTGCGATTCGGGACGGGCTGCGCCAACCTGCTGCTCGGCACGGTGGCCCCGTCGTTCTGGATCCAGGCACCGCTCTGGGCCGGTCTCAGCACCGGCGCGGTGCTGGGTGGCCTGCTCGATCTCCGCTACGGCGAATCCGCCTTCCTGTTCCCCGCCGGCCTCGCTGCCATCCTGGCGCTGATCGCGATCGCGCTCACCATCGCCAAGCCCGGCAGCACCCTGGTCGCCGGCTCGTCGCCCGCCCCCGACGCGAGCCCGAAAGCGGAGGTGATCGACGCGATTCACTAGGTCGCTCGCCGCGGAAGCGGAGGCTCGCTCGGCGTGAGCGAGCGCGTCACATCAGGGACGTAGAGCCGGCTCGGCAGCTTATCCGAGCTGGAAGCGGGCCGGCTCAGCCCTCGGAATCCCGGTAGCTGCCGCGCCCCTGTTTGACCACGGCGCGGCTCTTCTTGGCTCCGATGCGCCGCTCCTTCGAGCCCTTCGTGGGCTTGGTCGCGCGGCGGATGGGCGGCGGCGGCTTGGCCGCCTCGGTGACGAGATCGACCAGCCGTTGCAGCACGTCCGCCCTATTGCGCTCCTGGGTCCTGTGCCGCTGCCCGGACAGGACCAGGACGCCGTCCTTGGTCAGGCGCCGGCCGGCGAGCTTGTACAGGTTCGCTCTGACCCGCTCGTCGACCGAGGGCGAGGCCAGGACCGACCAGCGCAACTGGACCGCGGTCTCGACCTTATTGACGTTCTGTCCGCCCGCCCCGGAGGCGCGCATGAAAGACAGCTCGATCTCGTCGTCCGCGATGACGATCCGCGCGTTCACCCGCAGGGGCATAATGAGCTCCGGTCCACGCCCCGGTGCGAGGCCGGCAGTTGGCAGCCGCCTGTGTGCCAACACACCGGCGCGAGCGAGAAACCCATGATCTCTGGGATGCGCGCCGGAACCACGATCGCCATATCCCTCGTACCGGCCCCCGGGCCGCGCCGGACCGGCGAGGTCCGGCTTCAGGCAGCTTCGGCCGGGGTCCGGGCGCGCAACGCCAGTGCGTGCAGGCCACGCCCGAAAGCCTCGTCCATGAGAGCGTTGACCAGGCGGTGCCGCTCTACGCGGCTCTTGCCCTCGAACGCCGACGCGACGATGTCGAGCCGGTAATGGGTCTCGCCCCCGGGCCGCGCGCCGGAATGGCCCGCATGCAGGTGCGATTCGTCGATCACGTCGAGGTGAGCCGGCGCGAGTTCCGCGCGCAGCTTCGCCTCCATCCAGCCCCGAAGGGTGCCGTCCTCACCAGTCCCGTCCGTCATCCTGCCCTCACCTCACGTCGCCGGCATCCGTCAAGCCCGATCCCGCGCATGCGTCATCAGGCCCGGTGCTCTTGTGTCTCCGGTTTGCCCCCTCATAATCGGCCCGTCATGGATCTCAACTCGCGCCTGTTCGACAGCATCCGGATCAGGAAACCGTCCTGCGACGAGCCGAAGCCCGCGGCCGAGGCCCTGTGCGAGAGCCCGGGCTGCACCCGGCCGGGCCCGCACCGCGCTCCGAAGGGCCGGAAGGCGGAAGGCCAGTACTGGCGGTTCTGCATCGACCACGTCCGCGCCTACAACGCGAGCTATAACTACTTCGACGGCATGAACGATGCCGCCGTCCAGGCCTATCAGAAGGACGCGATCATCGGGCACCGCCCGACCTGGGCCATGGGCGTGAACCCCGCCGGCCAGGGCAAGCCGGCCGAGGAGCCGACCCGGGACTGGGCCTACGTCGATCCGCTCGGCATCCTGCGCGGCGCGGGCGTCGGCGACGGACGTCGGCGCAACAAACAGCCGGAGCCGGAGAAGCCCCGCCGCACCGCCACGGTGCGCCGCGCCCTCGACGTCATGGGTCTCGAGGAGGGGGCGGACGGGCCGGCCATCAAGGCGCAGTACAAGGCGCTGGTGAAGCGCTTCCACCCCGACGCCAACGGCGGCGACCGCTCGTTCGAGGAGCGTCTGCGCGACATCATCCGCGCCCACGACGTCTTGCGTGCCGCCGGCCTCTGCTGACGGCGGCACGAACGATGCACTCCGGAGCGCCGTGAGGCCGCACCGGAATCCCCTTCGACGGTGATCGCTCTAGGATAAGGCAAATGGCCGGGCGGACCCTATATGGGGCTCATGCCGGTCGGTGGCGCCGCAGCGCGCCGCCGTTTAAGGATTGAGTCCGCCCCGCGGCGGATGCCCGGCTCGACGTTCTTCCGCGCGGATGCTCCCTTCCTTCGGGCCGGAGCCGCCGCGCCTCACGAGGTTCCGAATGCTCTCTGACGACACGCCCGCCGCGCTGCCCGACCGCACCGTCTCCGTCCGCGAGGTCTTCGGCATCGACCTCGACCTCAAGGTCCCGGCCTATGCCGAACCCGAGGAGCACGTCCCCGATCTCGATCCGGATTACATCTTCGACAGGGAGACGACGCTGGCCATCTTGGCCGGCTTCGCGCGCAACCGCCGCGTGATGGTCACGGGCTATCACGGCACCGGCAAGTCGACCCATATCGAGCAGGTCGCGGCCCGGCTGAACTGGCCCTGCATCCGGATCAACCTCGACAGCCACGTCTCGCGCATCGACCTCGTCGGCAAGGACGCGATCGTCCTCAAGGACGGCAAGCAGGTCACCGCCTTCCAGGACGGCATCCTGCCCTGGGCGCTGCAGAACAACGTCGCCCTGGTGTTCGACGAGTACGATGCCGGCCGCCCGGACGTGATGTTCGTGATCCAGCGCGTGCTGGAGTTGTCGGGCCGGCTGACGCTGCTCGACCAGAAGCGCGTGATCCGCCCGCACCCGGCCTTCCGGCTGTTCGCCACCGCCAACACAGTCGGCCTCGGGGACACGTCGGGCCTCTATCACGGCACCCAGCAGATCAATCAGGGCCAGATGGACCGCTGGTCGATCGTGACCACCCTGAACTACCTGCCGCATGACCGCGAGGTCGACATCGTGCTCTCGAAGGCGCTGCACTACCGCAGCGACCAGGGCCGGGACATCGTCAACCGGATGGTGCGCGTGGCGGACCTGACCCGCAACGCGTTCATGAACGGCGACCTCTCCACCGTCATGAGCCCGCGCACGGTGATCACCTGGGCTGAGAACGCCGACATCTTCAAGGATGTCGGCTTCGCGTTCCGGGTGACCTTCCTGAACAAGTGCGACGAACTCGAGCGAACCCTGGTGGCCGAGTTCTACCAGCGCGCCTTCGGCAAGGAACTGCCCGAAAGCGCACTGAACGTCGCCTTAAGCTGAACCGCATGGAGGACGCCATGGCGCATCCGGCCTCGACACGCGAGGACGCTCCTGCGGCTCCGCATGCCGACGGGCGGACGCGCTATGCGGACGACCTCTACACTTGGGTCGAGGAGCAGGTGGCGCTGCTCCGCGCCGGCCGGGTGGACGCGCTCGACCTCGACAACATCGCCGAGGAGCTGAGCGACGTGGGGAGCGCGCAATACAGTCAGATGGAAAGCGCTCTGCGCGTTCTCATCATGCACATGCTCAAATGGGATCAGCAGCCGGAGAAACGCACGCCGAGCTGGATCTACGCGATCCGCGAGCAGCGGCTCCGGTACGCGAAAATTCTGCGGAAGAACCCGGGTCTGAAGCCGCATCTCAACACGATGTGGGACGAGATCTATACAATCTCACGCAACTGGGCGGCGGATGAGTGCCACCTCCCTCCGGGCGAGTTCCCTCCAGAATGTCCCTTCACCTGGGATGATCTGCTTGAGCGCCCCTTCGACCTCGATTCGATGAAGACGTAGCCCCGCATGTCCATCTCCAACCGCAAGCCCGGCGAGCGCCGCGAATCCGTGGCCGAGCCCCTGAAGCGCTCGGTGGCCGGGTGCCTGCGCGCCATCGCCCGCCGGTCGGAGGTCGAGGTCACCTACGCCACCGACCGGCCGGCGCTCACCGGTGACAAGGCTCGCCTGCCAGAGCCCCCGCGCAAGCTCTCGGCGCAGGACGTGGCAGTGCTGCGCGGCAATGCCGACGCCATGGCGTTGCGGCTCGGCTGCCACGACATCGCCGTGCACCGGCGGCTCGCCCCCGAGAACGCCGCCGCCCGCGCGGTCTACGACGCGGTCGAGCAGGCCCGCGTCGAGGCGATCGGCTCGCGGCGGATGACCGGCGTCGCCAGCAACCTCACGGCGATGCTGGAGGACCGGTACCATCGCGGCGGCAAGTACGAGACCATCACCGACAAGGCCGACGCACCCATGGAGGACGCCGTCGCCCTGATGGTGCGCGAGCGCCTGACCGGGCAGCAGCCCCCCGAGGCGGCCGCCAAGATCGTGGAGCTGTGGCGTGCGCATATCGAGGCCAAGGCCGGCCCGAACCTCGACGGGCTGATCGGGTCGATCGAGGACCAGCGTAAGTTCGCCCGCTCGGTGCGCGACCTGCTGACCTCCCTCGACATGTCGGACGAGACCCCGTTCGACGCCGAGGATGACGAGAACGACGACGAGAACGACGCCCAGGACGACGAGCAGAACCCGAGCGAGGGCGATTCCGAGGAGAAGAGCCAGGGCGAGCGCGCCGAGATCGAGACCTCGGAGGAGGCCTCCGACGAGATCGAGGAGGGCGCGCAGGAAGCGGCCGACGCGCCGTCCGGGGAATTGCCCGACGAGTCCGAGGATGGGGAAGCCGAGGAAGCCTCCGAAGCGTCGAAGCCGCCCCAGCGCCAGGGCAACGAGGCGCGCGGCCCCGAATACCGGGTGTTCAACCCCCGGTTCGACGAGATCATTCACGCCGAGGAGCTGTGCGACGCCGACGAGTTGGCGCGCCTGCGCAGCTACCTCGACAAGCAGCTCTCCCACCTGCAGGGCGTCGTCGGCCGCCTCGCCAACCGGCTGCAGCGCCGGCTCCTGGCGCAGCAGAACCGCGCCTGGGATTTCGACCTCGAGGAGGGTCAGCTCGATCCGGCGCGCCTCGTGCGCGTGGTCATCGACCCCTATCAGCCCCTCTCCTTCAAGCAGGAGAAGGACACCAATTTCCGCGACACCGTGGTCACGCTGCTCCTCGACAATTCCGGTTCGATGCGTGGCCGGCCGATCACCGTGGCGGCGACCTGCGCCGACATCCTGGCGCGGACGCTGGAGCGCTGCGGCGTCAAGGTCGAAATCCTGGGCTTCACGACCCGGGCCTGGAAGGGCGGCCAGAGCCGCGAGGCGTGGCTCGCCGCCGGCAAGCCGACGAATCCCGGCCGCCTGAACGACCTGCGCCACATCGTCTACAAGTCGGCGGACGCGCCGTGGCGCCGGGCCAGGAAGAATCTCGGGCTGATGATGCGCGAGGGTCTTCTCAAGGAGAACATCGATGGCGAGGCCCTCGACTGGGCGCACAAGCGCCTGCTCGGGCGGCCCGAGCAGCGCAAGATCCTGATGGTGATCTCGGACGGCGCACCAGTCGACGATTCGACCCTGTCGGTCAATGCCGGCAACTACCTGGAGCGGCACCTGCGCTGGATGATCGAGGAGATCGAGACCCGCTCGCCGGTGGAACTCCTGGCCATCGGGATCGGTCACGACGTGACCCGCTACTATCGCAGGGCGGTGACGATCATCGACGCCGAGGAGCTGGGCGGCGCCATGACCGAGAAGCTCGCCGAACTGTTCGAGGAGAACAGCTCCTCCGCACCTGCGGGCCGGTCCCTGCGTGCGGCCGGCGGACGGCGCTGACGAATTGCCGGGAGCCCGGCGCCGCCTTCAGGCCGCCCGCCGGGCGAGAGGCGGGAAATGCAGGCCGCCCGCGATGCGATTCCAGGCGTTGATGGTGGCGATCGCCACGGTCAGGCTCAGCGTCTCGTCCCGGCTGAACAGCGGAGACGGTTCGGCGATGGGCGCCGCCCCATCGGCCATGCGCGTGAGATGTTCGGCCCAGGCCAGGGCCGCGCGTTCGCGGGGCGAAAAGACCGGGCTGTCGCGCCAGACGGCGATCGAGTCGATGATGTGATCGGCAAGGCCGAGGCGGCAGGCTGTGTCGAGGTGGAAGCCGACGCAGAACGCGCAGCCGTTGATCTGCGAGACGCGGATCTTCACGACCTCGCTCAAGCGCTTGTCCAGGCCCGCCTCATCGACGGCCCGGCCGAGGGCGAGAAGCGCGGCGTGAGCGTTCGGCAACGTGGTCCTGAACAGGTCGTATGAAAAGCCCGCATCGTCATACGATGCCACATCGGACATGCTACGCACTCCCGCCATCCGCGATAGAATCAGAGCACGAACAACATATCAGCACTCTGATAACAGGCAAGGGATGATGCCATGGATGAGCTGCCGCGGGCGGGCGAAGGCAAGCGCGGCATCGACGGACATCTCGGTTATCTGTTGCGGCAGGCGGCTCACGCGCACAGGCAGCGCGTCGAGCAGCGGTTAAGCGGCGCCTGCCTGACGCTGCCGCAATTTTCCGTCCTGACGATCCTAGCCGCCTATCCCGGCCACAGCAGCGCGGATCTCGCGCGCCTGGCGCTCGTGACGCCGCAGACCATGAGCGTCATCGTCGCGAATCTGCTGAAGGCCGGCCTCGTGGTGCGGGAACGGCACCGGATTCATGGTCGCATCCAGACCATAAGGCTGACTGCCGCCGGTGAGGCGATGCTCGAAGCCGCCAAGCGGCACGTCTATGCGCTGGAAGCCGAGATGCTGAACGACCTCACGCCCTCGCAGCAGACGGAGATCCGGCAATGGCTGACGCGAATCGCTCAGGCGCCCGGATAGGCGATGCCGGTCCCGAGCAGGCAAGCGTAAACCGCCGCGGCATGGCCTGCCGCGGCGGTTTATGTCGTCCGATCGGTGAAACGCGTAGAGCGCCCGAGATCAGGCCGCGACGGCCGTGGTCTCGGCGAGCTTCTTGTGGATCTCGCGCTTCAGCAGGCGGGCGGTCTGCGACAGGTCGCCCTCGCCGGCCTTGACCAGGAATGCGTCGAGGCCGCCGCGGTGCTCCACCGAGCGCAGGGCATGCGCGGTGATGCGCAGGCGCACCCGCTTGCCCAGCGCGTCCGACTGAAGCGTGACATTGCACAGGTTCGGCAGGAACCGGCACTTGGTCTTGTGGTTCGAGTGGCTCACGAGGTGGCCGACCTGAACGGCCTTGCCGGTGAGTTCGCAGCGGCGCGCCATGATGACTAAAATTCCCGTCTCGTTCCGCCTGAAAAGACCCGACCGCAAGCGGCGCGATCATCGTCGCAGCGGGCGGTGCCCGATACGTATTCCAGGTCCAGCGGAGTCCTGTTGAAGGCGCGAGCCTATAGGCGACCTGGACCCGTTGCGTCAAGCTCCGCACCGCCTCGACATGTCCCGGGCGGTCGCCCAACGGTCTGTTAACCACGATGCCGGGATATAACCGGCATCTGCTCGAAGAAGGCCAGCGCCTCGCCTGCACCGAGCGTCGAGAGCCTGTCGTACGGGATCGTCCCGCGCGGCACCCTTGGCCCAAGTTCCCCTGGGATGCGATCCGGATCATGAGCGCCACGCCTGTCCGTCGGACGATCAAGCCGCTGACGATGCGCCTTCTCGGCACCGTGCTCGCCGTCGCGACGCTCGGTGCCCCGGCCGAAGCCGCTCGGCGCGCGAAGCGGAGCGCCGCAGCCGCCCCCGCCACGGTGACGGTCGATTACAGCATCAACCTCGCGGGTCTGCCGATCGGCACCGCCCGGCTCGCCGGCAGCTTCGAGCGCGACCATTACCTGATGGACGTCTCCGCGACGCTGACCGGGCTGGTCGGGGCGATCACCGGCGGCAGGGGCTCGGCCCGGGCGTCAGGTACCTTCTCGGCCGCGCCGCAGCCCGGCGCGTTCTCGATCGCCACGCACACGGCGAGTTCCGGGATCGCGGTGCGCATGGCGCTGGCGCACGGCAACGTCGTGCAGGCCGAGATCACGCCCCCCCTCGTCGACATGCAGGACCGGGTGCCGGTCACGGCCGACCACAAGCGCGGCATCATGGATCCGGTGAGCGCCCTGCTGATGCCAGCCCAGGGCCGGGGCGAATTGCTCGATCCGGCCAATTGCAACCGCACCCTGCCGGTGTTCGACGGCGCGACCCGCTTCAACGTGGTGCTGAGCTACGCCGAGACCCGCGCGGTGCAGAAACCCGGTTATGCCGGCCCGGTTCTGGTCTGCACGGCCCGCTACCAAGCGGTGGCCGGCCACAGGCCGGATCGGCCGGGTGTGAAGTTCATGGAGGACAACCGCGAGATGTCGGTCTGGCTCGCCCCGGTCGAAGGGACGCGGGCACTGGTCCCGCTGCGAATCTCGGTGCTCACCACCATCGGTACCAACATCATCGAGGCGACGCGCTGGACCCAGGGCGCCGCCACCGGGACGGCCGGGGCGAGCGTCGCGCAGGCGAGCTTGCCCGCGCAATAGCGCCAGGCTCAGCGCTTCGCCTTTGACCGGCGGCCTCTTTCCGGGCACCCCGTGCGCCCGCGGCGGAGAGGATGGAGAACCATGGCGAAAGGCTACATCATCGTCCGGATGACGGTGACCGATCCGGAGACCTACGCGGCCTATGCCGAGATGGCCTCTACGGCGATGCGGCTTCACGGCGCCAGGCCCCTGGTGCGGGGCGGGCGCAGCGAGGCGCTGGAGGGCGAGGCCCGGCCCCGCAACGTCGTGCTGGAATTCGATTCCTACGACGCCGCACGGGCCTATTATCGCTCGCCGGAATACCAGGCGGCCAAAGCGAAGCGCCTGCCCGCCGGCATCGGCGAGGTCGTGCTGGTCGAGGGCGCCGACTGAAACAGTCCGCTCACGCGGCGAGCGGCGCCCGGCCGTAATGCATCGCGTAGGCGTTCTCCACCGCCGGGATGATCTCGACGATCGTGAACAACCGGTCCCAGAACGGCGTCTCGCGCAAGGCTTCGACGACGCTTTCGTAGGCGTGATGCTCGCTGGCCTCCCAGACCCAGAGATCCGTGACCCGGGCCGTGTAGAATTCGGCGTCGTAGAAGCGCATCGTCACGGAACCCGCGTGGCGGCGCAGGATCGGCTCGAACACCTCACGCAACCGGGCGAACCGATCGTCGATCGACATCGCCAGCCACTCGGGCGAGGTCTTCACCAGCATGAAGACGGTGAGCTTGGGGTTGAAGGTCTGGTGGGACATGCGCTCTTTCATTCCGCGAATCGGTTGGGACGCGGCGATGATGCCCGCGGGCGGCCCTGCGGCGAACTCGCGTTCATGACCGCCCGAACGGCACGGGGGCCGCTGCTCAAGCCCCGGAAAAACCCGGAACAATCGCGGTCTGCCGAGACGGTGCGGATGATCCTCGAAGGCGCGGCTCGCGTTCTGGAGGAGCGTGGGCTGGCCGGCTACACGACCAATGCCGTGGCCGAGCGGGCCGGCGTCTCGGTCGGCTCGGTCTACCAGTACTTCCCCGGCAAGGACGCGCTGACCGCGGCCCTGGTCGCGCGGGAGACCGGCCTGCTGATCGCGGCGGTGCACGCCGCGGCCGAGGCGGCGACGCCGGAACTCGGACTGCGGCGCATCGTGCAGGCGGCCGTCGCCCATCAGATGTCCCGGCCACGTCTCGCGTTGCTGCTTGACCGCGAAGAGAACCGGCTCCAGCCGGCCGACAGCCTTGACGCGGTCCACCGGGCGATCTCGGACGCGTTCCTGACCCTGCTGGCACGCCTCGAACCCGGACCGCCCGTCGCGATCGAGATTGCCGCGGGCGACCTGTTCGCGGTTGTGCGGGGCATGGTGGATGCCGCCGGGGAGCGGGGCGAGCAGGCCGGCGATGCGCTCGAACATCGGGTCCTGCGCGCGGTGTTCGGTTATCTGGGGTTGCCCACGGGGCTGCCGTGATCCGCGGGTCGGGTAGCGCGGCCTACGACCGGGTCGCGCAGTATTTGAGATCGCGCGCGATCGAGCGCCAACGGATGGCATCGCGGTGGACGGACCGGTAGACCCCGGATCGGATGTTACCGACGACGGCCAACAAACCCCGGCGCTTGTCGCGCGAGACGTAAACCTGCTTCCTCTGTTGCAGTTGGTGCAAGGCTCTCTGAAAAAAGTGAATCGCTTTTTCGCGATCGAACAGAGGAAATGCCGCCCGCGTCTCATCCGGAAGATCGCGGATCACAGCGATCATGTCGGCCGTAGCGGTTATGTAATCATCAAGTTCCTTAATGGGATCATGCGCCTTCCCTTTGTGGCTGCGGCGCCCATCCCCAAACAGGTTCGTCGCATGCTGCCGGTACGTGACCAGCGGCAGACTCAGTTCGGCAGTCTCGCCAACCACTTGGCCGAGAAAAACGATCCATCGATCGTGGGCGATCTTCTCTTTCGGCACGATGAAGTCTCGGAACCGTGCCTCGATATCCGCGAGATACAGCAGTTCTCGCCGAAAAACAATTGAAAACCCAAAGAACGTCAGCCAGGGATCGTAACTGAGCGGCGGCTTAACACCAGTGCTTCGGATACCCTGTGTAAATTTTACTAGCTTACCAGTGGACTGATCGAGGCTCGCAGCGGCATGCACGATCATGGAGATATTAGGATTTTTAAAGTACTTGGCTATACGTTCAAGTTTTTCGGGATCCCAGATGTCGTCCTGATCACAGAACGCCACGAAGTTTCCCTTCGCCGATAAAGCGGCTTTCAAAAAGTTGTCGCGAAATCCTAGATTCGTTTCGTTTACGTTAATTCTGATAGGTGCTTCGGAATTTTTCGCAATTGATCTAACTAAAACTAATGTTTCATCCGTCGATCCGTCATCGGAAACGATGATCTCGATCGGCTTAAAATTTTGGTTGATGACGCTCGCTAGCTGCTCCTCGATGAATACTGAGCCATTATACGTAGCGATAACCACCGAAACAGTTTTACTTGCAGCATCCATGCCCACCGGCCTTGACATCCCACATTTTTGAGTTGAAAACTTAATTCAACATCGAACGGGGCACAAAGTTTTTACCAGCCCCTTTAAAGTCTGTCGTTATTATAGCATGGCTGGATAAAGTTGGGAATACCGGCCCTATCGGACCCACGCAGGCATTGCGCAGCCCTCGACGGCATTCGAGGGATTGCCGCTCTCTCAGTATTGTTATTCCATTTGGGTCGTTGGCTAAACGCGCCACACATGGCGGTCAACGGGGGCCTGTCGGTCGACACCTTCTTCACTCTCAGCGGCTATGTTCTGGCCCGTGCCTATGCCCTCCGCCTACGAAATATGTCCGTGGCTGAATTCATGGCCATTCGGCTGATCAGACTGATACCGATCATCGTTCTGTCCATTCTGATCAGCGCTCCTTACGTCATCGCGAGAAACTATCTGCTCAGCACAGAGCCCCAAATAGCCGCGATAGTCCTGGCAATCCTGCTTGGAATGATGAACATTCCTTTTTTCAATGCCCCGCCCCAGATTGGCGGCCCTCAAATATTCCCCCTGAATGGACCGCAATTCTCGCTCTTCTTCGAAATAGTGGCGAATTATGTCTGGTGGCTGCTGCGGCATGTCGATCAGACGTATCTCTCGCTGGGTCTGTACGTCCTGTGCAGTGCGGCAGTCATCCTGGTCGGCATCGGCGGCGACACGACCGACAATTTTCTCCTCGGGTTTGCTCATGTTGGGTCCTCTTTTTTGTCGGCGTCCTAATCCACCAGTTCAGCGGCGCCTTCGTTTCGAGCCGGGCCAACACGTATATATTCGTCGCGTTATGCGTTCTGATGATTGCGATCCTTTTTTCATCGTTCGAACTTACCCTCCGCGAACGGCTCGTCTGGAAACTCGCCCTGGCCCCGATGCTGGTGTTCAGCGGATCAGCCATTCCGATGAAGGGCCTACCGATGAGGATTTCGCTCATGCTCGGCGAGCTATCATATCCGGTTTATGCCTTGCACTATCCAATATTCTGCTGGATCAACGGAATTTATCAAAAAACAACCGGCAGCAAAAGCATCGCTTTGGAATGCGTGACCCTTGTCGCCGTGACGATAGCAGCGAGCTATGTCTTCCTGCGCTATTATGACCAGCCGGCAAGGCGCTATCTTTTAGATATCTTCGCATCTCTGAAGGCGTCGCGCTCAAGCCGAGCCGAATACAGCCGTTGAGGGTTTCGAGGCGTTTCGATCAGAACTGACGTCCTGACATGCGGTGCGCTGCACGCCGCGAAGATCCACGGAAGATTCTGATATGACACTAAGGTCTCGGCGCCGGGAATCGGTCTCAACTGCCATTAAACCTTTCATATTTTCGGCGATGATCCGCCCATGGACCGATACCGCCTTCGCACCACCCTGACCGTCGCGGCCCTCGCCTTCGCCGCGCCGTCAGCGGCCCAGCCGCTGACCGCAGGATCAGGCAATCCCGGCTGCGGCGGCGATGCCTTCTCGTCGGCACAGGTGATCGAGCACCGGCCGCCGCGGCATGGCCCGTTGGTCTCCGTCCCCGACACCCTCTGCGCGGACGTCGCGCCCCAGCCCGGATCGCCGGCCATGCAGATCGTGGTCGATCCGCTGATTATGCCGCAGGTTGGCAGCGACCCGGGTGATATCCCATATGGGGGAGGACCGAGGCGGCCCTATCGTCCCTGACGCGACCGGCCGTACGAGACCTCCCGCCCGCGCCATGACGGCGCCGCGCCGGCCTTCCCGTCCGAAGGAACCGCCGACCATCGACGCGCCGCTCCGCCCCCTCCCCCGCCGGTCCCTGCCGCGCGACGCCCGCGCCCGCGGCGTGACGGCGGTCCTCGGACCGACCAACACCGGCAAGACGCATCTTGCGATCGAGCGGATGCTGGCGCACCCGACCGGCATGATCGGGCTGCCCCTGCGGCTGCTCGCCCGCGAGGTCTATTTGCGGGTGGTCGCCAAGGTCGGGCCCGAGAAGGTCGCGCTGGTCACCGGGGAAGAAAAAATAAAGCCGGACCGGCCGCGCTACTGGATCTGCACGATCGAGGCGATGCCGCGCGACCTCGACGTGGCCTACGTCGCCATCGACGAGATCCAGCTCGCCGCCGACATGGATCGCGGCCACGTCTTCACCGATCGCCTGCTTTACGTGCGCGGCCGGGAGGAGACCCTGCTGATCGGCTCCTCGACCATGCTGCCGCTGGTCCAGGCGCTGATTCCGAACGTCCACACCACGACCCGGCCGCGGCTGTCGAAGCTGAGCTTCGCGGGGGAGAAGCGGCTGTCGCGCCTGCCCCGGCGCACCGCGATCGTCGCCTTCTCGGCCGAGGAGGTCTACGCCATCGCGGAGCTGATCCGACGCCAGCGCGGGGGCGCCGCGGTCGTGCTCGGGGCGCTGTCGCCGCGGACCCGCAACGCCCAAGTCGAGATGTACCAGGCCGGGGACGTCGACTACCTCGTCGCCACCGACGCGGTCGGGATGGGGCTCAACCTCGATGTCGACCACGTCGCCTTCGCGGCGAACTGGAAATACGACGGCACCCGGTTCCGCAAGCTGACACCAGCGGAGATGGGACAGATCGCCGGCCGCGCAGGACGCCACCTCTCGGACGGGACCTTCGGCTCCACCGGGCGCTGCCCGGCCTTCGAGCCCGAGATGGTCGAGCGGCTGGAGAATCACGACTTCGACCCGCTGCGCATCCTGCAATGGCGCAACCCGGACCTCAGCTTCGGCACCCTGGAGGCGCTCCAGGCGAGCCTCGACGAGCATCCGCGCGAGTCAGGTCTGACCCGGGCGCCGATGGGCCAGGACCAGCAGGCCCTCGAGATCCTGATGCGCGAGGACGATATCCGCGACATGGCTCGGAGCGCTTCCACCGTGCGGCGACTCTGGGACGTCTGCGGCGTGCCCGATTATCGCAAGGTCCACCCGCAGGTGCATGCGGACCTCGTAGCCCAGCTCTACCGTTTCCTCATGAAGGGCATGGCCGGCCGCATCCCGGACACGTGGTTCGCCGAGCAGATGGCGATGATCGACCGCACCGACGGCGACATCGATACGCTGTCCCAGCGGATCGCCCAGGGACGCACTTGGACCTTCGTGGCCAACCGCCCCGATTGGCTGCGCGACCCTGAACATTGGCAGGGCGAGACACGTCGGGTAGAGGACAGGCTGTCAGACGCCCTGCACGAACGCCTCGCGAGCCGCTTCGTCGACCGGCGCACAAGCGTCCTGATGCGGCGCCTGAGAGAGAACACGATGCTCGAAGCCCAAATTTCCGCCGACGGTGACGTCACCGTCGAGGGTCAGCATGTCGGTCACCTGCATGGATTCCTATTCGTTCCTGATGCGAGCGCAGAGGGGCACGAGGCCAAAACTCTGAGGAGCGCCGCCGAGAAGGCGCTTTCCGGGGAGATCGAGGCCCGGGCCGACCGCTTTGCGGCGACGGCCGATTCCACCCTCGTGCTGGCGCATGACGGGATGATTCGCTGGACCGGTGCCCCGGTGGCGAAGCTGACCCCCGGCGAGAAGCTGTTCGCGCCGCAGATTCGGCTGCTCGCCGACGACAGTCTGACCGGCGCGCATCGCGAGAAGGTCGAAGCGCGCCTCGATGCCTGGCTGAAGGCCATGATCGTGCGCCTACTCGGCCCGCTGATGGAGCTCGAGACCGCAGGCGACCTCGTCGGCCTCGCCAAGGGCATCGGCTACCAGGTCGTCGAGGCTCTGGGCGTGCTGGAACGCTCCAAGGTCGCCCAGGAGATGCGCAGCCTCGACCAGGAGGGGCGCGGGGCGCTCCGCCGGCACGGCGTGCGATTCGGGGCCTACCACATCTTCCTGCCGGCCCTGCTGAAGCCGGCGCCGCGGACGCTGGCCGCCCAGCTCTGGGCCCTGCGCAACGGCGGCCTCGACCAGCGCGGCCTGGACGAGATCGCGCATCTGGCCGGCTCGGGCCGGACCTCGATCAAGGTCGATCGGGAGATCGCCAAGGGCCTCTACCGGGCAGCCGGCTTCCGGGTCAGTGGTGAGCGGGCGGTGCGGGTCGACATCCTGGAGCGGTTGGCCGACCTGATTCGCCCGGCGATCGCCTACCGCCCCGGCACCACGCCGGGCGCCCCGCCGGAGGGTACGGCCGACGGCGATGCGTTCGTGGCCACGGTCGGCATGACCTCGCTGGTCGGCTGTTCGGGCGAGGATTTCGCCTCGATCCTGAAGTCTCTGGGCTACTCGCTGGAGGCCCGCCCCGGTCCCGCCATCACGGTGCCGCTGGTGCCGGCGGCCGCGACCGCGCCGGTCGTCGTGACCCCGCCATCCGAAACTGCCCCGGCAAGCGAGACCGGCGAGACCGATCCCGGCTCGCCGAGCGAGCTGACCGGAGACGAGGCCGACGCTGCCGCGCAGGCCGCGACCGCGGAGGCCTCCGGTGACGGTGCTTCGCTCTCCGAGAATGCGGAGTCCGACGCCGGTCCCGAGACCGGCCCGGAAGCAGAAGCTGCATCCGCTCTCGAAGCCCTGGCGGAGGCTGAGCCTGTCGAGGCTGCTGCCGACGCCTTGCCGGAAGCGGTGGGCGCACAGCAATCGGAGCTGGAAGAGACTCCAGCCGAAGCCGCGCAGGTCGCCGAAGCACCCGAATCCGAGACCCGCCCCACCACCGAGACGCCGGTCGTGGCGGAAGCGAACGAGACGGTATCCGAGACCGCCGAGGATGAGTCCGCGGCTGCGGATGACGAAACCCCAGCGGAGCCGGTGCTGATCGAGGTCTGGCGCCTGCAGCGCCATCAGCGTCCGGCCAATCCTCGGCCGCAGAACCGCCCGCGGGGCGCGGGCCGCGGTCGCGATGGCGCTCAGCCGGGCCAGCATCAGGG
>NZ_VRVD01000390.1:0-4499 GCF_008040015.1 Methylobacterium sp. WL18
ACCGTGGCCGGCCTGCCGCGCCTGCCGGCCACGGTCGGGCTTGGCCTGTTCGGAGAGGTCTGGCCGGTCCCCGATACGTTTAGGCTGCGGGCCGAGGTCACGCAGGGCGTCCGCGCCCATGACGGGATCATCGCCAAGCTGGCGGCCGACCTGGTGGGCCGTTTCGGGCGGTTCACCCTCAGCCTGGGCCCCCGGTTCGTGGTCGGCGATGCCGCCGCCATGCATCTGGACTTCGACGTCCCGGTCGCCGCGACGCTCGTGAATCCCGTCCTGGCCCCGTACCGGGCTTCTTCTGGACCGCGTTCCGCCGGGGCGACGGCCACCGTGAGCTACGATTGGTCCGACGCGTGGCAGAGCCTCGGCTATGTCCGCTACGACAGGTTGATCGCCGCGGCGGCGGCGAGCCCGATCGTGCGCCGCGTCGGCACCGCGAACGAACTCACGGTTGCGGTCGGGGCGATCTACTCGTTCCGCACGTCTCCTTGAACTTGGACAAAGACCAAAGAGCGGTCTTCTGCTTGATGACATAGATCACGCGTTCGTGAGTATCTTCCGTCAGACGATCACGGACCCGTGATGACTGTGGCTGATCGGGCACGGTCGGAAAAAGTTCATGTTTTAAGCTGCCGCCGCGGGATTGTTTCCGAAATTTTGCGCTACTCACTCTCCCCATCGAGCGGAGAGCACCGTTGGCACGCATACTTCTGACGGGCGGGACCGGGTTGATCGGCGGCGCCGTGCTTCATCAGGCCCTCAGCCGCGACGACGACGCGAGCTGGGTCTGCCTGGTCCGGTGCACGAGCGTGGAGCAGGGGCGCCAGCGCATCGCCGCGCGCCTCGAGCGGTTCACCGACGCCTTCACGGCCCAGCGCCTGGTGCGCAAGGTCGAGATCGTCCCCGGCGACTTCACCCGGGCCGACCTCGATATGGATCCGCGGCTCGATGCCTGCACCCACGTGCTCCATCTCGCCGCCGACACCTCATGGTGGGGCGGCGAGCGCGTGTTCCGGACCAACCATGACGGCACCCTGGCGCTCGCCCGCCGGGCCCGGGCCATGCCGGGGTTGCAGCGGTTCCTGCATGTCGGAACCGCCATGATCTGCGGTGCCGACGCGCCGAGCCTGGTGGAGGAGGCGGCCTATCCCGATGCCGACGCCCGCCACATCGTCGGCTACACCGAATCGAAGGCGGCGACCGAGACGTCGCTCGCCGCGCTGTTCCCCGACCTGCCGATCGTCGTGGCGCGGCCGTCGATCGTCGTCGGCCACGCGACGCTCGGCGCCGCGCCGAGTTCGAGCATCCTCTGGGTCCTGCGCGCCGCCGACGCCCTGCGCATGCTGCCCTGCAGCCCGGAGAGCTGCGTCGACATCGTTCCGGCCGACTGGGTCGCCGAGACGCTGGTCGGCCTCCTCGCGAAGCGCGATCTCAGCCACACCCTCTATCACCTCTCCGCGGGCACCGCCGGGCGGACCCGCTGGGCCGACGTGATCGCCGCCTTCGAGGCGGCGGATCCGAGCGACGGGGTGCGTGCCTTCCAGCGCTTCGATCTTGAGCGCGACCACGCCCGGTTGCGCAAGCGCTTTGCAGAGGTGTTCGGCCTGAACGACGCGTCCAAGCGGGCGATGCTGCGTGCCACCCGCGCCTACTACGCCTTCTGCGCCCTCGACCTCACCTTCGCCAACGACAGGCTGCTCGAAGACGGGTTCGCGCAGGCTCCGTCGCTCGCCTCGTATCTGCCGGTATGCCTGGCCAATTCGGCGACGATCGTCGAGCAGTTCGCCGACGACATGGAGATGTTCGCGCCGGGCCCCGGCGCGGAGGCCGCGCATTCGGACCGGCCCCTGGCGGCGATCGCGTGAATTTCGCCGGCGATCTGGACTGACGAGACGCGACGGCGCGGAGGTGCGCTCCGGCCCTCAAGACGGCCTCGTCCCAGCCCTCTCACGGTGTTGGGATCGATCTGTACCTGACGCGTTTTGCCAATGGCATAAAGCGCTTCGGAACCGCACAGGCTGGACACGATGGCATCCGCCTATCACGCCCCCGCGTGACAGCCGAGAAGGCGGCGCGGAAGCGAGAGACGGGTCGCAGAGGACCATACGTCATCCAGGGATCCGAAGTTTCCACAGACGCTTCAGCCTCCACCCTGTCATCCCGGGGCGCCGCAGGCGAGCCCGGGATCCAGAGCCGCCGGCGGCGCAAGTCTTTGACCCGACGATGGTTCTGGATCCCGGGCTCCGCTTCGCGGCCCCGGGATGACGAAGCTGCCTTCAAAGCGGCTTCTACAAAGACCAGGGGGCGCCGAACAGGCGGGACGGTTCGATGCCGACAGCTGCTGCAAACACCTTGCAAGGGCTGGGTCTCGTCCCTTTGGGAAGCCGGGTTCCCCTTTCCCGACCCGCTTTGCGGGCCATCCTCTCCCGCACCGAGGTGAGAGTGCGCGCCTGGGTCCGTCCGTTGGTCTCATGCGGCCCGCGTTTCAAATATTCGATCCCCATTCACGCGCCGCTCGACGGATCACACACGGGATGAGACAACATTCGACCGGCCGAATCGGACCGTGTCGAACGCATGGATCCTGGGCGCGCGGCCGCGATCGGAGGCTCACGCCATGAGCAGCGCGAATCCAGACATCCCGGCCCCGGTGAAGGGCGGGCTCGTGGCCTACCTGACCGTGGACGGCGCCTTGAGAGCGGCCGAGTTCTACGGGCGCGCCTTCGGGGCCGAAATCGTCACCGCGATGCCGGCGGACGACCAGGGCCGGACCATGCACGTGCACCTCCACGTCAACGGGTCGTCGCTGATGCTGAGCGACGCCTTCCCGGAGCATGGCCACCCGCTGCAGGCGCCGCAGGCGTTTTCCCTCATGCTGATGGTCGAGGATATCGACGCGCGCTACGCCGAGGCCGTCGCGGCGGGCGCGACCGCCTTGATGCCGCCGGCCGACATGTTCTGGGGCGACCGCTACGGCCAGTTGCGCGATCCGTTCGGGATCGTCTGGGCCATGAACCAGCGCAAGGGCTGACCGCCCCACGACCGCCGCCAGCGAGCACGACCATGACCGAACCGAACGGGCGCGACCTCGTCCTCACGCGCAGCATCGCCGCATCCCCGGCTTCGCTCTACCGGGCCTGGACCGAGCCGGATCTCCTGAAGCGCTGGTTCGCACCCGCGCCCTTCACGGTCTCGGAGGCCGAGACCGACCTTCGCCCCGGGGGCGCCACCCGGATCGTCATGCGCGCGCCCGACGGCACGGAATTCCCGAGCGTAGGCGTCTATCTCGAACTGGTCGAGAATGCCCGCATCGTGTTCACGGACGCCTATGTACGGGCCTGGGAACCCGCGCCGAAGCCGTTCTTCACCGGCCTCATCACCTTCGAGTCCGAGGGCGGGGGAACCCGCTACACCGCGCGGGCCCGGCACTGGTCGGCCGAGGATTGCGCGGCCCACGAGGCCATGGGCTTCCACGAGGGCTGGGGGCGCTGCGCCGATCAACTCGCCGAACTCGCGGCCGGGTTGTAGGCCGCGCGACGGGTCCAATCTCTCGGGACGGAGGTCTCGTCATGGCGAAGACGGTCAGCACCTGCCTGTGGTTCGCGGACGACGCGGAGGCGGCCGCGCGGTTCTACGTGTCGCTGGTGCCCGGCTCGAGCCTCGGGCCGATCCTGCGGGCGCCCGGACCCTGGCCCGGCGGCGCGCCGGGCGCCGCGATCCTGGTGGCGTTCACCCTGGGCGGCCAGAGCTTCCAGGCGCTCAACGGCGGCGTCCCGGCGCAGTACGGCACCGCCGCGTCGATTGCGGTGTCCTGCGCGGATCAGGCGGACGTCGACCGGCTGTGGGACGCCCTCACCGGGGAGGGCGGGGCGGAGATCCAGTGCGGCTGGCTGCGCGACCGCTGGGGCGTGCCCTGGCAGATCGTCCCGGAGGCCCTGCCGCGGCTGCTCGCCGACCCTAATCCCGCGGTGGCGGCCCGGGTGTTCGCTGCCATGCAGACCATGGTGAAGCTCGACGTCGCGGCCCTGGAGGCGGCCGCCGCCGAGGATCCGCTGCTCGCCACCCAGCGCGACGTCGCGATCCTGCGCGGCCTGGCACTCGTGCGCAGCGGCCGCTACGCCGAGGCCCTGAAGGCCCTGTCGGGGCCGCGACTCGCGAGCGACCCGGAGGCCGCCCTGTGGCGCGCGATGGCGTCGGCCGGTCTCGGCGACTGGAAGGCGGCCGAGACCGGCTTCCCCAACGCGCTGCCGGTGGCCGATGGCTACCCCACGGACCTCGCCCAGCAGATCCGGGTCCAGGCCGCGGAGGCGGCGATCGAGAACGGCGACGCCGAGACCGCCGCCGCCCGGGCGGAGGACGCGGCCCACCTGCCGCCCTGGATCCGCGATCGGCTCGCCCTGGTCCGCGCCCGCGTCTCGGAGGCGACCGGTCAGGCCGACGCGGCGCTCGATGCGTATGCCCGCTTGGAGCAAGTCGGCCAGCGGCCGGTGGCGGCCGAGGCGCAG
>NZ_VRVD01000391.1:0-4463 GCF_008040015.1 Methylobacterium sp. WL18
CGCGAGCGCCACGCGCTGGCGCTGGCCGCCGGAGAGCTGCGACGGGAAGCGGTCGCCGAAGCCCGAGAGCCGGATCAGGTCGAGCAGGTCGCCGACCCGGCGCTTGATCTCGGGCTTGGCCGGCCGCTCGGCGCGACGCCGCGCATTCAGCCCATACGCGATGTTGTCGGCCACGCTCATATGCTTGAACAGGGCGTAGTGCTGGAACACGAAGCCCACCGCCCGCTCCTGCACGGCGAGGCCGGTGGCGTCGTCGTCGCCGAACAGGATCCGGCCCCGGTCCGGCGCGTCGAGCCCGGCGATGATCCGCAGCAGGGTCGTCTTGCCCGAACCCGAGGGGCCGAGCAGGCCGAGCAGCTCCCCCGCCCGCACGTCGATCGACAGGTCGTGCAGCACCGCGGCCGTGTCGAAGGTCTTCGAGACGTTCTCGACCCGGATCGCCGTGGAGGGGCGGTCCAAGGGGCTGTCAGTGAGCCCGGCCGTGCGCAAGCTCGCCCGCGAACCGCCATTCGAGGACGGATTTGAGGATGAGGGTGATGAGGGCAAGGACGGCGAGGAGCGAAGCGACGGCGAAGGCGGCGACGAAGTTGTACTCATTGTAGAGGATCTCCACGTGGAGTGGGATGGTGTTGGTCAGGCCGCGGATGTGGCCGGACACCACCGACACCGCGCCGAATTCGCCCATCGCCCGGGCATTGCAGAGGAGCACGCTGTAGAGCAGGCCCCAGCGGATGTTGGGCAGCGTCACCGTGCGGAACGCGTGCAGGCCCGAGGCGCCGAGCGTCAGCGCGGCCTCCTCCTCCGCGGAACCCTGTTCCTGCATCAGCGGGATCAGCTCGCGGGCCACGAACGGGAAGGTGACGAACACCGTGGCGAGCACGATCCCCGGCAGGGCGAACAGCACCTGGATCCCGTGGTCCATCAGCCAGGTGCCGAACAGGCCCTGCGAGCCGAACAGCAGCACGTAGATCAGCCCCGAGACCACCGGCGAGACCGAGAACGGCAGGTCGATCAGGGTGATCAGCAGCGACTTGCCGGGGAACTCGAACTTGGCGATCGCCCAGGAGGCCGCCAGGCCGAACACCACGTTGAACGGCACCGCGATCGCCGCGACCGTCAGGGTCAGGCGGATCGCGCTCCAGGCATCCGGCTCCCGGAACGCCGCCAGGAAGGCGTCGAGCCCCTTCGAGAACGCCTGGGTGAACACCGCGAGCAGCGGCAGCACCAGGAACAGCGCCAGGAAGGTGATCGCGATCCCGATCAGGACGAAACGGGTTCCGGCGCCCTCCGAGGCGACGGGCTCCGGCCGGGTGGCCGGCGTGATGGTCGGGGAGAAGATCTCAGACATAGCCGAAGCGCCTCCGGCTCCAGGCCTGGATCAGGTTGATGGCGAGCAGGGTCAGGAACGAGATGCCCAGCATGATCGTGGCGATGGCCGCCGCACCGCCGTAGTCGAACTCGGACAGCTTGATCACGATCAGCAGCGGCGCGATCTCCGAGACGTAGGGCAGGTTGCCGGCGATGAAGATGATCGAGCCGTATTCGCCGACCCCCCGGGCGAAGGCCAGGGCGAACCCGGTGAGCACCGCCGGGATCAGCGGCGGCAGCACCACCCGGGTCAGGGTCCCGAGCCGGGTGGCGCCCAGGGTGGCGGAGGCCTCCTCGATCTCCTTGTCGATCTCGGCGATCAGCGGCTGCACGGTCCGCACCGCGAAGGGCAGCCCGATGAACACCATGGCGATGAAGATCCCCACCGGCGTGTAGGCCGCCTGGATGCCGAGACGGGCGAGCGGTGCGCCGAGCAGCCCGTCCGGCGCGTAGAGCGAGGCGAGCGCGATGCCGGCCACGGCGGTCGGCAGGGCGAAGGGCAGGTCGACCGCCGCGTCGACGATCTTCCGGCCCGGGAAGCGGTAGCGGGTCAGGACCCAGGCGACCAGGAAGCCGAACACCGAGGCGGTGAGCGCCGCGACCGCGGAGACGCCGAAGCTGAGCTTCAGGGCGCTGGCCACCCGCGGATCGGTGGCCACGTACCAGATCCCCGAGAGCCCGAGGCCGGACGCCTTGGCCACGAGCCCGGCGAGCGGCAGCAGCACGACGAGCCCGAGGCAGGTCAGCGTGTAGCCGAAGCTGAGCCCGAAGCCCGGGATCACGCTGGGACGGCGGAAGGTCCGTTTGCGACGCGGTGTCTCGACCATGGTTCCCGCCTCAGCGGCCGGCCCGGCTCAACCGGTCGAACAGGCCGCCGGCGTCGAAGTTCCGCTTCTGGATGTCGTCCCAGGACCCCTGCATGTCCTCGATCTTGAACAGCTTGATCTCGGGGAGCTGGGCGAGGTCGGCCGGCGCCGCCGCCTCGCGGCGGATCGGGCGGTAATGGTGCTTGGCGAAGATCGCCTGCGCGCGGTCGCTGTAGAGGAAGTCGAGATAGGCCTGGGCGGCCTTGGTGGTGCCCTTGCGCTCGGCGTTCACCGCCACGAGGGCCACCGGCGGCTCGGCGTAGATCGAGGTCGGCGGCGAGACGATGTCGAACTTGTCGGCGCCGAATTCCTGCAGCACCAGGTAGGCCTCGTTCTCCCAGGTCGGCAGCACGTCGCCGAGCCCGCGCTGCGCGAAGGTCACGGTCGAGCCGCGCGCCCCGGTGTCGAGCACGGGCACGTTCTTGTAGATCTGGCCCACGAAGGCATCCGCCTTGGCGGTGTCCTTGTCCTGGCCGTAGGCGTAGCCCCAGGCGGCCAGGAAGTTCCAGCGTCCGCCGGCCGAGGTCTTCGGGTTGGGGGTGATCACCTTCACGTCGGGCTTGGTCAGGTCGGCCCAGTCCTTCACGCCCTTCGGGTTGCCCTTGCGGACCAGGAACACCACCGTCGAGGTGTAGGGCACGGCCTCGTTCGGGAGCTTGCTGCGCCAGTCGTCGGGGATCTTGCGGGTGAGCTTGGCGATGGCGTCGATGTCCGACGGGATGCCCAGCGTGACCACGTCGGCGTCGACGCCGTCGATCACCGTCCGGGCCTGTGCGCCCGAGCCGCCATGCGAGGCGCGCACGGTGATCGCCTCGCCGGTCTTGGCCTTCCACGCTTCGGCGAAGACCGTGTTGATCTCGCGATAGAGTTCCCGGGTCGGGTCGTAGGAGACGTTCAGCAGCGCGGTCTCGGCCCCGGCCGGAAGGAGGCCGCTCAGCAGGCTGGCGCCGACCAGCATCGAGAGTCCGACCGCCCGGACAGCCCGGTTCCGTGCCGCACCGTTCTTCATCACGTCGACTCTCCCCGCCGGCCACGGTTGCGCTGCAGAGAAGCGCACGCCCGGGGCCCTGGATCGTTCGTTTTACCGAACGAAGTCAAGCCAGGCGGCGGCTCTCGCACCGTTGTGTGCTCGAAGCAGGATCGGCGGAATTCCCGGAAACACAAGCGTCTGGGGGTGCGCCCGCCGGCGGAACGCATGGATCTTCTCCCGCGGAATGCACGAGGAGAAGAATGTCGCCGCCGCGGCGAGTTTCATAGAAAGAACGACTTGGTGTGCGCTGACGCACCTGCCGCGTGATGCGGGCCGGACCTGGGCGCCTCCGCGATCCGGGGCGCAGCGCGGCTTACGGCTTCGATTTGCCGAGCTGCTTCACCAGGGCTTCGAGGCGCTGGTTGATCGGCGCGGCGAACGTGTCGGCGTAGACCGAGCGCAGGTTCTGGCCGAGATGCCGGCGCACGCTCGGGCTGAGCGGGGCAACGGTGGAGGAGGCGGTCTCTTCGGAGGGGCGCTCCGGATACGACTTCGTCATGATCCCGAGGCTCCCGTGTGTCTCGCCTTGAGAATGGCAAAGCTTGGTTAAGAGACCGTCACGGTGGTCGATGTCCGAAATCGGAACTGGCCATGCCGGGGGCACGTTGCCGGCCATGACCCCTCGCACAGATCGGATTCGCCCTTTGTCCCGCTCGTTGTCCCTGACCCTGCCGGCGTTCCTGATGGTGGCCGCGACGGGTGCGCCCGCCCTCGCCCAGACGAAGCCCGGCGAGATCAAGGGCATCGACGCGATGGGCGACAAGTCGCGCAGCGCGCAGGACGGCTGGAGCCAGGCCCCCGTCCCCCGCGAGCAGTCGGCCGCCAAGGATGCGCCGAATCCGGGTGGCCACTCCATCGACGAGAACGCCAAGCGGCCCGTCCCAGGCGCCGACACCGGCGGGTCTTCCGCGACGGAGCCGCAGGCGCCGCTGGACCACCGCACCGGCGGCCCCTCCGGCACGAATCCGGCCGCGCCGTCCAAGTGAAAAAGGTCAGCCCGTGCAGGATGATGGCGTCACGTCCAACGGGCTGGTCAACTTAAAACAGCAGCCGTCTCTGTGTCACGCAACCACACTTGCCTCGTGCACGCTTTTTTGGGACACCCTGGAATTATACCAGATCGCTTTAAGGAGCGGAGATGAACGTCCAGGTCTCTAGGCGTGGCCTGCTCAAGGGGGCCGGCGCCGGCCCCCTTGAGC
>NZ_VRVD01000392.1:0-4457 GCF_008040015.1 Methylobacterium sp. WL18
GCGGCCTGGTGATCGCCGCCACCCACCAGCCGCTGGGCCTCGACGGGGCGGCGGAGTTGCGCATCGAGCCTGGGACCCCGCCGGAGCCCGAGCCTGCGGAGGATTGGGCGTGACGCGTGCCATCCTCGCGCTGATCGCCCGCGACCTGCGGCTCGCCGGCCGCGTCGGCGGCTCCGGCGCCCTGTCGCTGGTGTTCTTCCTGATGATCGTCGCCCTGGTGCCGTTCGCGCTCGGACCCGACCTCAACCTGCTGTCGCGGATCGGCCCGGCCATCCTGTGGCTCGCCGCGGTGCTCTCGACCCTCATCGGCCTCGACCGCCTGTTCCAGGCCGACGAGGAGGACGGATCCCTCGACCTGATGACCGCCGCCCCGGTGCCCCTCGAAGGCGTGGTGCTCGCCAAGGTCACGGCGCACTGGCTGACGACGGGACTGCCCCTGGCGCTGGCCTCGCCGCTCTTCGGCCTGCTCGTCGCCCTCGACGGCACCGCCATGGGCGCCACCGCGCTGACGCTGCTCGCCGGAACCCCGGCACTCAGCTTCATCGGCGCGGTCGGGGCGGCGCTGACGGCCTCGATCCGCCGGGGCGGGCTGATTCTCGCGGTCCTGGTCCTGCCGCTGATGATCCCGAGCCTGATCTTCGGCGTCTCGGCCGCCCAGGCGGCGACGGGGGGCACGGTGCCGTTCCTCGTGCCGCTCGCGGTGCTGACGGCGCTGACCCTGATCGCCGCCGTGGTCGGGACGCTTGCGGCGGCGGCGGCTTTGCGCTGGCCGGAGTGATCGTTTGCTTTCAAGTGCTACGCGCCGCCATTGCTCCGCGACATTGCGCTATCCCATAGCAGAAATCCAATCCATCGGATTCGCGGCCAATATCTTCAACAGATAACCATGCCCTCCATCAATGCCTCCTGTTCCTCTGAATGTCGATGCCTCGACGTGATTGTCATCGAAGCACCCTATTTCGAGCCGCAATCTGTACAGAGTTCGCATCGACCCTGATCGTATCCGGCCGATCCCTCGCAAGTCGGAATGCACTATTTGCCGCCTAAGGCTTTTAGCACGTCGAAGATTGTATGCTTTTCCATGCGCTTCCCTCCCCCGCGAGTCGATGCGGGTCCGTGGACGACACTGGAGACTTTGGCCAACTCCGGGTTGCCGCGACTATCTGGCTGCTGATCCCTCTATCGCGCTTATCTCTTTGCTGTTTGGATTGTGGCCGCTGTCGACGCGCTCGAATTGATACCTGTCCCTCAGGCGGCGATCATTGTTGATCCGGTCCGCCGGCGACCGTAGCGGGTGTGGCAGCTTTCTGAAATGGAAACGCTGTCGGCTGCCAGTGGCGACCGAGCTTGAACCGGTCTGCTTCGGTGCGCTCGTTCTCCCAAAGAAGCTTTGCCAAGGCCATATGATCGCGCTCTTTCAAAGCGTCCCCCACGGCGAGGCCGCTGCGAAAATAGTCTGACATCGGTTCGCCATCGATTGCTGTCTGCTTTTCATGTTGTTCCTTAAAGCTCGGAGTGATCAACTCCCAATGCATTCTTGCACTTGCAAACTCGCCAAGAGCTGCCTGCGTGAAACACATCCAGATATGATCCTTGTGAAAACTGTAGCCTCTTGATTCTCGGGATAGGATGAAGGTCACGATTTTCTCGATCGAGTCTAAGGATCTGAGAAGGGGCAGAACTTCCGTCTCAATTTGCTCGACGAAATCGCCACGGATCATCGGGTCGTCCCAAGCCCAGACTCCGTCCTGGCCGGCGGGTTTGAACCGACGGGATCGACCAATCAAGCCGATCGATCGACCATAGCCTCCGAAATCGAATTTATCCCCCCGGATATACAACTCCGTTAGTCGCCATTCGAGCGTGAAGTATCCACGGCTTGGTCGGTTATGGATCCGTATCTGCCTAGCGATATGACCAACACTTTGAAGGCATATAAATTTGCCGCCAGTTAGAACGACATCTTGATTTCGATCTACCAGCGGAGCAGACAAATCTCGGATTTGCTGCGCCGGTGTAAGAATCAATGTGGCCATTTCCTGGGTCTCACCTGTATCATGATAAATCGCACGACTTCGGGAAATTTGCGTTTTGCCGCCTTGATTGTGTGGACGGCTTGTCGAGGGGTCCATCCCCTTCGACCGGTTTTTGGATCGTAGATACATGTAGTATCGATGCGAGCTCTTTCGAATACGTCGGATCTTTTACTACCAGGCATGATAAAATTTTGATTTTTATTCCGTTCGGCTAGAATTAGTTCTGCAACAAAATTTTTGTCTTTCTTTTCATTGATAATCTGCGCGATCTTGACGTGAATCTTTGTACCCAACTGCGCCGCGTTTGCGTATCCGCCTTGCGCTGTCACACGCGCAGTTACCTCGTCCACGATCGCTTGCACTTCCCCATTTCTTGGACAAGCTTCGTCCAATTGAGCTTGGCTGAGCCGGCCAATCCAGATCGGCATACTCATTTGCGGATCGTCCCCGGTTTTATATTCTTGCGCTGTAAGCCCCAGAGCGGTGCCGTACCCGTCCTCCCGGGCAGAGAGATAGGTCAGGAGTTGCAACCCAAGCTCGAAGGTTGCGATGACTGGGGCGGCAATCAGAGGTAGGGCAGGGGCCAGGGCAGGTTGAGCAAACGGTTCAGCGACGAGACCTGTCGGCGCGAAGGTGGTCCGCGACAGAACTTCACCCGTATTGCCATCTCGAATCGTCTGGGTTTCGCCGGATGTCTCGAAGATCCGGCTCTCGCCATCCGGCGCCGTGACGGTGTGTCGTTCATCGAAGGATTTTCGCCCGGCATGTACGCGGATCGAGAGGATGCGCGTCCCATCCTCGAGCGTCGTGCTGTCCGTGAGCGCGGGTGGATCCTGTCGGGACGGTCCGCCGGGTCGATCCCCGTGGAGCGAGGCCCACTGGCCACCGCCGGGGGCCGGCACCCACTCGCCGACGTTCGGCTGTCCCGCTGGCGCGCGCGGCTGGGTCTCCCAATTTTTGGCCTGGAGCTGCCGCTGCAGGCGCATCAGCTTCGTCTCAAGGGTGAGGCCAGCCAGAACGTGGCGCAGAATGATTGCTTCGCTGTGCGCTTGAGATTCGTCACGCATGGTGGCCCCACCCCGCCATGCCGCCCTGTTGCGGCCGAAAGAACAAAGAAAGAACATAGGAGAGATGTCAAGATCTAGGAATGTCGGCCCGACCGGCGCGCTCCGGGATCTTCCGCGTTGACGCGCCGCATCGCGCTAACTATAGAGGCCGCTTCGCCGGAACGACGCGCTTTTGCGTGCGCCGTTACGCGGCCATCGCCTGACAACCTGATGCGACGACCGATTCCCGGCTGAGCCGGCCCGTCGGCATCGCCCGACGAAGAGAACGAGGACTCCATGGCCAACACCGCTTCGGCCAAGAAAATGACCCGCAAGATCGAGAAGCGGACGGCGGTCAACCGCTCGCGCCGCTCGCGCATGCGCACCTTCGTCCGCAAGGTCGAAGAGGCGATCGCCGCCGGCAACCAGCAGGACGCGCTGACCGCGCTGCGGGCCGCCGAACCCGAGATGATGCGCGCCGCCCAGCACGGCATCGTTCACAAGAACAACGCCTCGCGGAAGGTCTCGCGCCTGGCCGCCCGGGTGAAGGCGCTGGCCGCCTAATCCCGCCACCGCACCACGTAAGACGACACCAAGCCCGGCCTTCGCGCCGGGTTTTTTCGTGTCCGCGTTCCGGAGCGCCGCCGGCCTTCCTGGCCCGGCCCGGGTGGCGAAGCGTTAACCCTAGACCAGAATTTCGCACGTTGCGGAGTCTTGGGGTGGCGTGTAGCTTAACAGAAACTGACTGTGTTCAAGAAAAGACCGTCGATTTCGGGACGTGAGCGAATCATTCCGATTCGCCAAGACTCTATCGAGCCACCCGGTTGGATCGCAGAACACTTGCAGTTGGGAATCTGGGCCATCCCCACAAGTCCCACTGTTAAAGGAACTGTAGGTAATTGTTGATAGGCTCTTCCAATCGGCAAAAGTTCCTTGGTGGGGAGTTGACTCCGCCAGCGGAGTCTGTCCCGCCCGATTATGCGGGACGCTGAGGGCGTAAATCGTGCGTACGCGCGGCCAGCGGGTTTCCGCCGGCGGCGTCGGGAGAGCCAGTGATGCGTGTCGACGGAACGGTGGCGAGCGACGACGAGGGCGGCCGCAGCGCCGGCAACACGGATTTTGCACCCGCCTGGGCGCGGGTGAAGCGTCGGCTGCGCGCCGAGCTGGGCGAGGATGTGTTCGCCAGCTGGTTCGCCCGCCTGGAACTGGAGGGCGTGACCGCCGGGACGGCGCGGCTGACGGTGCCGACGCGCTTCCTCAAGAGCTGGATCGAGTCGCACTACCTCGACCGGGTGCTCGGCACCTTCAAGGCCGAGGCCGAGGAGATCGGCCGGATCGAAGTCGGCGTGCGCGGCACGGCCGCCCCGGTCCGTCC
>NZ_VRVD01000393.1:0-4441 GCF_008040015.1 Methylobacterium sp. WL18
CTTCTGGGCCTCGCCGTGCTGGCCGGGACCGGGCTGGCCGCCGGACCGGCCCTGGCGCAGAGCCTCAGCGTCGATCTCGGCGCCGGCGGCACCACCGAGCGGGCACTCCAGCTCGTCGCGCTGATCACGATCCTGGCGGTGGCGCCCTCCGTGCTGGTGATGGCGACCGCGTTCACCCGGATCGTCGTGGTGCTGTCGATCCTGCGCTCGGCGCTCGGCACCCAGACGGCGCCGCCCACCGCGGTGATCGTCAGCCTGGCGCTGTTCCTCACCGCCTTCGTGATGGCGCCCACCGGCCGCGCGGCCTACAGCGCCGGGATCGAGCCACTGGTCGCCGGGCGGATCACGCAGGCCCAGGCCTTCGAGCGCGCCTCGGGGCCGTTCAAGACGTTCATGCTGAAGAACGTCCGCGAGAAGGATCTGAAGCTGTTCCTCGACCTCGCCAAGGTGCCGGTGCCGAAGGGGCCCGAGGATGTCGGCCTCGAGATCGTGACCCCGGCCTTCATGATCTCGGAGCTGCGCCGCGCCTTCGAGATCGGCTTCCTGCTGTTCATCCCGTTCCTGATCATCGACCTCGTGGTCGCCTCGGTGCTGATGGCGGTGGGCATGATGATGGTGCCGCCCGCCACCGTCGCCCTGCCGTTCAAGCTGATCTTCTTCGTGCTGGTCGATGGCTGGACCCTGGTGGCCGGATCGCTGGTCCAGAGCTACGGCGGATAGGGCAGCCCCCCGAAAGCTGTTTGCCGGTTCGGCGCAAGCGAGCGCATCAGGTCAATGACGTCGAGGCGTCGGGCCGTTGCAGTCAGGCCGGATACCTCGCAAGATTCGTCCAGGCAGACGGATAGACTCTCGAAGGCTGTTTTAACCCGGGTTTAGCAATCTCTTGCTAACAGAGCGCATGTTTCTCATGCGCCGCTACGTTCGCGATCAGAAAGGGGCCGCAGCGGTCGAGTTCGCCCTGGTGGCGATGCTGTTCATCCTGGCCCTTCTGTTTATCATGACCGTGGCCACGATCCTGTTTATCAATCAATCCCTGGACTATGCCACGACCCGCGCCGCCCGGCAGATCCTGACCGGGTCCGCCCAGACGAATGCCCTCGATCAGGCCGGTTTCAAGACCGCCCTGTGCCGGAACCTGCCGGCATCTATGACGTGCGGCAACCTCGTGGTGAACCTGTACCTGGTGCCGACCGGAAGCGGATCGAGCGGCTACTACAGCTACGTGAAATCCGATCTCAGCGGCCTGGCGATCCCGGCGCTGACCCCCGGGTCCGGCCAGTACAGCCTCGGCACCCGCGGACAGTACCAGTACCTCCTGGTGATCTATCCGATCACGTTCCTGCCCGCCGCCTTCGCGAAGATGCTGGGCGGCGGCGCGGTGTTCAACGGCGCCCCGGCCTACCTGGCGGTCTCGACGGCGGCGTTCCGCAACGAGCTGTTCTGATGCGCGGGCGCTCGCCGACGAACCGGATGGGCCGCGTCGCGGGATCGCGACCGGCTCGCGGCGGCCCGCCGCCGGCGAAGCGCTTCCTGCGCGACAGGCGGGCGGTCTCCGCGATCGAGTTCGCCCTGATCCTGCCGGTGCTGCTGATCCTGATGCTCGGCGGGACCCAGCTGATCACGTACATCAACGCCAGCCGCAAGGTCGGGCTGCTCGCCCAGTCGATCAGCCAGATGATCTCGCAGGCGATGCCGCCCTCGGGCTCGACGGTGGCGACCGTCAACGCCACCGACCTGCATTTCAGCTTCGATTCCGCCCTGGTCCTGTTCCCGTACCTGATGAAGGACGGGCCGCGGCAGGGCCTGCAATGGTGGCAGGACATCGCCATCACCTACGCCGCCGTCGCGTTCACCCCGACGGCGGCAAACTGCACCGGCGGCGACCTGAGCGCCTGCTACACGGCCGCCGTCGCCTGGACGAGTTCGGGGACCACCGGGGGCAATTACCGGCCCTGCGCGGTCCCGCAGCTTCCCGCCGCCGACACGGCCCCGCCGAACCGGACCACGCTGCCCCGCTCGGTCTTCGGGCCCGGATCGATCGTGGCGGTCGATGTCGTCTTCAACTTCAAGCCGACGTTCGGCGCGCGGTTCGTCCCCGCCGTGCGGATCGCCCGCTCGATGTACGTGCAGCCGCGCTACGCCACGCTGGTCAATTTCGACGTGGCGGGCAACGATGGGATCGCCACCAAATGCCCGGGCTTCTGAACCGCGTGCAGCGCCGCATCGTCCGGGCGGCGGGCCTCTCGGGTGCACGCTCCGGCAACGTGACGATCCTGTTCGCCTTGAGCCTGCTGCCGATGGTCGGCCTGCTCGGCTACGGGATCGATTACGGCGTCGCGATCACCGACAAGTCCAAGCTCGACGCCGCCGCGGATGCGGCCGCCATCGCCGCGGTGGCGACCGCCAAGGCCTACATCGCGGCCAACCCCGGCCAGGCGAACGTCACCGCCAACGCCATCGCGGCCGGCATCGCGCAGGCGTCGAAAGCCTTCACGGTCAACGCCGGCACCGTGCCGTTCGCGCAGGTGCAGCTTCAGCCGCCGCAACTCACGCGCAAGAGCCAGACGCTCGTGTCGACGGTCGTCTACAGCGCCACGGTGAAGAACAATTTCGGACCGATCTTCCGGACCCCGACCACGAACTTCTCCAACACGGTCACGGCCTCGGCCGACCTCGCGAGCTACCTCGACTTCTACCTGTTGCTGGACGTGTCGGGCTCGATGGGCCTGCCGGCGACCACCGCCGGCATGAGCAAGCTGGCGAGCCAGAACAATGACATGAATTCGGACTACAAGCAGGGTTGCCAGTTTGCCTGCCATTATCCAACCTACAACGGCTGGAACCTGGCCGCCGGCAAGATACAGCTGCGCTCGGACGCACTGAACACGGCGGTTTGCTCGCTGATTCAGCGGGCCGCCAACCCCTCGGTGACGAGCCAGTACCGCGTCGGCCTGTACCCGTTCATCAACCAGATGGGCACGCTCGCCGACATCAACAGCTCCATCGCCACCCTGAACACCGTCGCCGACTGCGCCAACACGACGCCCTACCCGCTCGCCCTGACCAAGCTTCTGGATACCGGCACGACACAGCTGTCCACGGGGGGGGACCCGAGCACCGGCACGGGTGCCGGCGGCACGCATTTCGAGGTCGTCCTGCCGCAAATGAAGGCCGCCATCGCCAATGCGGGCGGATTCGGGGACGGCTCCAGCACCGGCGCCCGCAAGCCGTTCGTATTCCTGGTCACCGACGGGATGCAGAACAGTCAGCACTATTCCATCACCAAGAACGGCAGATACTACTACCCGGGTAGCCCCTCGAAATTCCCGGGTTACGCCGCCGGCGATTTCGACGGCTCCTCTCCCGCGCAGATCGATCCGTCACTTTGCACCGCGCTCAAATCGGCCGGTGCGACGGTCTCGATCCTGTACATCCCATACAACAGCATCACCTTCACGGATTACGGCGGCGGCATCGCCGCAGAAAACAAGAAGGTCAACGCCTTGAACCCGACGTTGGCGACGACCGTGCAAAGCTGCGCCTCACCGGGATATTTCTACACGGCCAACAGCCCGGACGACATCAAGACCTCACTCAACGCGATGTTCGACCAGGCCCTGCAGGTCGCACGGCTGACGCAGTAGGCGCCCGGCTCAGGCCGCGACGATCCGCACCTGCGCGAACCCCTCCTCCACCGTCGGCGGCTCGAACAGGTTGGCGACCGAGCGGATCGTCGCCTCCGGGACGATCGTGTCGGCGCGCCGCCTCCGGTTCCGGTAGAGGGCGACGTCGAGCGGGACGCGGATCCAGACGGCCCCACCGGGACGCCGTGACGGCGCGCGATGGCGATGATCGGCGCCCGGTGCCGCACGCCCGGGAGAGCCGCGTCGACATAGACGCGGCCGGCGTCGCGATCCTGCGCGGCGATCCTGGTCGACTTGCCCGCGCCCTGCAAGCCGCAGACGATCACCAGCCGGTCGATGCCGCCACCCACCAGCGACCGCTCCAGCGCCGCGTAGGCCAGTCGCCACGCCGCGGCGTTGCGCTCCGGCGTCCAGACGCGGCCGGATCCGGTTTCGAGGAACCGGTCCGGATCGATCACGAGCGTCATCGCGGCCGTCAGCCCGGCGGCGCGCCGGGGGCCTCGGCGCTGCTCTGGCGCTCGCCCGCGATCGCGCCGCGTTCGGGCAGAGCGGTCTCGGGATAGCGCTTGCGGTACTCGGCCAGGAAGGCCGACAGGGTGTCGGCCTTGGTGGCGCGGGCCGCGATGGCGCGGAATTCCGGGGTCTTGGTCGGGTTGGTGCCCGTGAGCAGCGCGAAGGTGCGGGCGTCGGGGCTCTCGGCCATCGCCTCGGAGAACTTCGCCTTCAGGCGCTCGAGCCCGATCGCCTCGCCCGCGAGGTCGTACGCGATGGCGGCCCGCACCGCGTCGGCCCGGGCC
>NZ_VRVD01000394.1:0-4441 GCF_008040015.1 Methylobacterium sp. WL18
GCGCCGGGCCGGCGTCGCGGCGAGCGCCACCAGGGCCGAGCCCAGCATCAGGATCCAGAGGACCGAACCGGTATCCGGCTCCGGACCCGGGCGGGGAGGCGACGCGCGCATGGCTCTACGAAACGGACGTTCCGCGCGGAACTGCCGCGCTCGAAGGCTCAAACGTCGGCGAAGCGCGGCCGTTCCGCGCGTGGTTTCGGGCACGCGCGGCTGCGACGCGCGTTGTGCATCCTATGCGCGATCAGCCACGCCTCGGATTCTGCTGCAAGTTTGTCCTGGATGAGCCGCCCGGCACTCACGCCACCCTCAAGGCGGAGCGCGAGGCCACGCTCCACATGAACCTGACCAGCGTGACGATGGCCCATCTCACCAAGCTGGAGCCCGCCGCCCGGCGGGAGAAGCTCGCCGGGATCGTCGCCCACAACCTCGACGCGCTGGCCCGCCAGATCGCCTGGGTCGGAGCCCGGCCGCCGATCGAGCGCCTGCTGCGCATGGCGAGCAACGTCCTGCCGGGCTACACCCACGCGATCGCCCGGGCGATCTACGCGGAACCCGAGATCGAGGCCCTGGTCCAGCGGAGACTGGCGGAGGCCGGGGCGCTGGCGCGTAAACTCGGCGTGCGCCTGAGCTTCCACCCGGGCCCGTTCTGCCTGCTGGCGAGCCGCAACCCGACCGCCATCGCCAATGGCCTGTCGGAACTCGACTATCACGCCGAGATCTTCGACCGCATGGGCTACGGCGGCGGCTGGCATCCCCACGGCGCCCACATCAACATCCATGTCGGGGCCGGCGACCCGGGCGTCGCGGGCTTCCGGGAGACCCTGCCCCGGGCGAGCCAGGTGGCGCGCAATCTCCTCACCGTCGAGAACGACGAGAACGTCTTCGGGGTCGAGGCGGTGCTGCAACTCGCCGACATCGTGCCGGTGGTGCTCGACCTGCACCATCACTGGGTGCAGAGCGGCGGCGCGTATCTCGAGCCCGACGATCCCCGGATCGCCCGGGTGCGGGAATCCTGGCGCGGCGTGCGGCCGCTGGCGCATATCAGCGTCTCGCGCGAGGCGGTCTCGGCCGATTGCGACCCGGATGCCCTGCCCGACTTCCCGGCTTTGCGCGCCGCCGGCCACGCGGTCCGGGATCTCGCCGCCCATTCCGACATGATGTGGAACCGGGCCGTGAACGACCTCGTCGGCCGCCACCTCGTCTGGGCCGACTTCGAGATCGAGGCCAAGGCGAAGAACCACGCCTCCACGCAGATCGCCCGCCACATCGCCGACCCGGCCCGGGCCGCTGCCATCGCCGCGGAGTGACGGCGGATTCCGGCGTCCTCGACGGACTGGGCTAGCGCCTTGTTCAGGCATGATGATTTCGGAAAATCGGAGTCCACTTCTTTCGCATCATGCGCTAGGCAGCCGGCATGAAGACCGCCGATTGCGACATCCTCATCGTCCCGGGGCTCGGAGGCTCCGACGAGGAGCATTGGCAGGCTCGCTGGGCCGGCCGGCTCGCGACCGCCCGGGTGGTCGCCCAGGACGATTGGCACGCGCCGACCCCGGAGGCCTGGTGCGGGCGGGTCGCCGAGGCTGTCGCCGCCGCGACCCGACCGGTGATCCTGATCGCCCACAGCCTCGGCGTTGTCGCCTGCGTCGCGGCGGCGCCGCGATTCGCGCCCGGAATCGTGCGCGGTGCCCTGTTCGTGGCCTGCCCCGACGTGGAGGAGGCGCCCGACCTGCCCGAATCGGTGCGGGCCTTCGCGCCGATGCCCCTGGACCCCCTGCCCTTCCCGTCGCTCCTGGTCGCGAGCCGCACCGACCCGTATTGCACCTACGACCGGGCCGACGACTTCGCCCATGCCTGGGGCGCCCTCACGGTCGATGCCGGCGAATCGGGGCACATCAACGTCGCGAGCGGCCACGGGCCGTGGCCCGAGGGGCTGATGCGGCTCGCCGGGTTCATGAAGGGGCTGTAAGACGGTCCGCGCCAGGAATTGCATCAGGGGTGGGCTCGCGCTTACGCTGCCGACATGATCCATCCAGATCGCAACGTCTCTGCCCTGTCGCTACTCGACCCAGACCGTCGAGCGGCCCTCGTTGCGCTCGCTGCAGTGCGGGATCGGCAGCCGGTTGATCTGCTAAACGACGCCGTAGATGCCTATCTCGACGTGGATGCGTGGCAGCGTGCCGAGATCGAGGCCGCCCTGCGGGAGGCTGATGCCGGTGATTTCGCTACCGAGGAAGAGGTGGAGGCCGCTTTCAAGCCGCGGTGAGACTGCGTTTCACCCGCCGCTCGCTCCGCGATCTCGACCATGTGCGGTGGTACGTGTCCGAGGCTGATCAGGCCGCGGCCAACCGCGTCATCGTGCGCATACGTGGGGCGATCGAGAGCCTGAAACTCTATCCTCATCTCGGCCGCGCCGGCCGCCTCGCCGGCACACGGGAACTGGTGGTTTCAAGAACCCCGTACGTCGCCCTTACAGGGTGGCCGGCGATGTCATCGAGATCCTGGCCGTCATGCACGGAGCCCGCACTTGGCCGCGCTCCAAATTCTGACGGGACCAGCCCCGTTAACGCGCCGTTTACCCTCGCGGCCTCCAGTGTCGGCTTGGGCGGACCTTCGCCCCGAAGGCGCCCCTGGAGAGCACCGTGACGCGTAAAGAGCTTCTGGAACGACTCGACGTGGTCCAGGCCGCCCTCGGGCAGCGGGCCCACATCAACTTCAACAGCTCGCTGTTCAACGACGCCGCGCTCCTGAAGCGCATCGAGGCGTTCGAGGCGAAGGTCGGCGAAGTCGAGAAGCCGAAGGTGGCCGACTACACCGGCAACATGTTCACGCGCATCGCCAACCGCCGCGCCGCCACGGCAGCCGCGAAGTAGCGGCGTCGGCCTATTTCGATTCGGGCTCTGCCGAGCGCAGCAATTCGCCCGCCACGTCGGCCAGGCGCGGCGGCGCTTCGCGCACGAACGGCAGCGGCCGGCAGACGTTGAGGGCGGCCAGCCCGAACCGGGCGGTCATCAGCCCGTTCAGCACGCCCTCCCCCAGCTTGGCCGAGACCCGGGCGGCGATCCCGAGCCCCAGCACCTGCTGCATCACGCTCTCGCCCACCGCCATCCCGCCCGTGATGGTGAGATGCGCGACCGCCGCCCGCGCCAGCCGCAGGAAGCCCAGGAAACCCGGGCGGCCGCCGTAGATGGCGGCGATCCGGCGCAGCAACCGCACGGCGGCGAAGACCACGAACGCCACGTCCACGATCGCCCGCGGGCTCAGTGCCGTGACCGCCGAGACCTGCTTGGCCGCCGCCGCGATGGCGTTGCGCGCCTGCCGGTCGAGGCCGGCCAGCAGCTCGTGCTCGGCCAGCCCGATCCGGTCGTCCACGTCGAGGATCGCGTCGGCGGCGGCGTCGATCCGGGCGCGGCCCGGGGCCAGGACATCGCGGTCGGCGTAGAAGGCCGAGAGCGCCTGCACCACCGCCTGCGCGCCGGTATGGTCGCGGGTGGCGAGCGCATCGACCGCCGATTGCCGCAGCCGCTCGATCTTCCGCTCGCGCCGCAGCCCAGCCAGCTCCCGGACGATGATCGCCAGGAGTGCCAGCCCGGCGAGCCCCAGCAGCGCGAGCGCCACCCAGCCGAGCCAGGGCGCGGCCTGGAACAGGTCGGCGATCATCCGCTCGATCGACAGGCCGATCCCCAGCGAGACCAATCCGCCGGCCGCCGACAGGAACAGCGTCCCCCAGGGCGAGCGCCGGCGCGGCGCCACCGGCACCGCGACGCCGTCGGCCGCATCGACGATCTCGAACGGCTCCTCGACGATCCGGGCCTGCTCCGGCCGGGCCGCGAGCGGCGTCGTCGCCACGCCCGGCCCGGGCGGCGGCTCGGGATTGATCCGGAAGGCGCGGGGTTTTTGGCCTGAGGACATGGCTTACGGCCTCCCGAGAGGGTTTTTCGGTTTTGCCCTCACGGCGGTGGGCTGTTGGAGCCGGTCGGCGTAGATGCGCCGGGTGCGGTCGCCGAGGTGGGCTGCCGGGCCCATCTGTCGGGCCGTGGATCGTCGGCAGGCTTGCGGTCGATGCCTCAACGTCGACGCGTAAGCGGGTGTCCCCTCGCCCCGCTTGCGGGGAGAGGGCCGCGACGACCTCGTCGTCGGCGCGGCGAGGCGGCAGCCGAAGGTGAGGGGGCGGCTCCGAATGAGTCTCATCCGTTCGCGCCCCCTCACCGCCGCTCCGGCTTCGCCTCTCGCTTCCCGCACGGACGACGAGGTCCGTGCGGGCCTCTCCCCGCGCGCGGGGAGAGGGGAACCCGCGCCTCGTCCGGCTCCTGTGGCATCCCGGAAAGCCACCCTCCCCATCACCCGAGCCTGTCGCCGATCAGAAACTGCATCGCCCGGTCGAGGCGGATCTGCGGCAGGTGGCCGGGGCGGCCGAGGCCGTCGGGGCGGATCAGCGGCGGGC
>NZ_VRVD01000395.1:0-4434 GCF_008040015.1 Methylobacterium sp. WL18
AAGCCTGCTCGACGCCTGGGGCGACCCCGCGCTCACCGCGCTCAGCCGGACGGTGCTGGCCGGCGATGAGCCGGATCCCGTTTCGGCGAATAGCCGCTTCGCCCGCTCGGCGATCCGGGCGGCCCGGGCGCAGGTTGTGGCGATGCGTGGCTGGTGTGAATCCTTCGACCACCACCCTCGTTGACCGAAAACGCTCTCAGCGCGCTGGCGGCGGCGGAGGCGGTGGTGCCAGCAGCGGGGCGAGTGTCGGATGGTCGGCGGCGGCGATCCAGGCGCCTCCCTGCGGGTGGATCTGGGTGGCTGCGCTCAGGGTGCCGGCGCGCGCCTGTGCGACGAGTTCGGCGAGCGGGAACGGCCCTTCGACCGTGTCCCGGTAGACGTGGAAGAGAGCAGCCGGCGGCGGTGGCGGCGGGACGGACGCGGCCGGGTTGGCGAGCCGCATCAGGCCCTCCGTGGTGAAGGCTGAGGGCTCGATCACGCGCTTGTCCACGGCCCGTAGGAGCGGCGGGTCGGCCGGGTCGCGGTTGGCCTCCTCGGGGGGCACGTCGGCGAGGCTGCCCGGGATCGGTTTGGTCCAGTCCTCCACCCGGGCGAGCAGCGCGTCGGACAGCCGGTCCGGATCCCCCGGTAGGCCGCCGGCCTCGATGGCAGCCTGGCGCCAGCGCAGAGCAAGCGACACCGCGACCGCGTTGCCGACACCGCCGACCCGGGCCTCGGCGTCGAAGTTCACCGTCTCGCGCCGCGGTGCGTAGGCGCGCTTGGCAGTCCAGGCGAACAGGGCCGCCATGGCCAGAGTCTGGACCGGCGACAGGGCCGCCTCGGCTTCAGCGACCTGGGCCGCGATCGCCTCGCGCTGGACCCGGTCGAACAGCTTGCGCCGGAGGGTCCGCTCGGACCCGACGCTGCGCCAGTCCCCCGGCTCGAACGCGAAGCGCCACAGCCCGGTCTCCGGAGCGCGCTGGAGCAGGCCGAGGCAGACCGCGCGCAGGAACAGCGACAGGGTCTCGCGCAGGGCATCCGATTCCTCGGCCGAGGGGGCGACCGGGTCCGGGAAGCGGAGATAGTCCTTGTGGTTGTGGAGCGGGATCGCGTCGAGGCGGTCCAGTTCCTGCGCGTAGGCGGTCCGCCAGTCGCGGCGTAGGGGACCGAGCACGTCGAGCGGTACGCCCGACAGCTCGCAGTAGCAGACGATGCGGCCCCGCTGGCTCGATTCGAGAAAGCCGATCTCTCCGGCGCCCAGCACCGGTGGCAGGCTCGCCCGCAGGATCGGGCCGAATTCCGCCTGGAAGGCACGCGAGCCCTCCACCGCCAGGATCGTCTTGAACTGGTCGCCGCCCGGGCTGAAGGCGTCGAACCGTGCGTAGATCCAGGGCATGCAGCGCAGCAGCATCAGTTCCAGGGTCTCGCGCTGCTTTGCGGGCGGCAATTCGCGGAGCGCATCCAGCGCCGACGGGATGCGGGCGCGGTGCGGCCCGAGCCGGCGCCGGGCCATCTCGCGGACGGCGTTGAGCAGGTCGGCCCGGGTCTCCTCCTCGCGCAGCAGTGCGAAGATCGCCCGCGACCCGCCATAGGCGCGGAATGCCTCGCGCGCCCAGGCGAGCTGCTCGGCCGGGGCGACCGCGATCTTGTCCGGCAGGTCGCCGGAGGGCAGGACCAGGAAAGTGCCGCCTGACGGGCGCTCGATGGCGTTGCGGATCTCGGCGATGTCGAGGCGCAGCTCGCGCATCAGCCGGCCGACATCCTCGTGGCCCTGGTTCAGGGCGCCGAGCAGGCCGTCGTAGCGGGCTACGCCGGTCTCCGGGTCGCGCCCGGTCCGGGCGCCGAGCCTGGCGGAGACCCGGCGCAGCAGCTCGGCCCCCTCGCGGGCGGCCACGGCCCGGATGCGCAGGACGCAGGAGCCGCGCAGATCCTCCCGGGCCTGCTCCAGGTAGCGCTCGGCGTCACGCCGGTGCGAGAAGATCAGGCCGGGGCGGACCTGGTCGAGCCGACTCAGCGAGGCGGAGAAGTGCTCCGCCAGCATCTCGTCGGCGAGGCGGGCGTAGGTGTCTGCGGCGCCGGTGAGCCGGGCGAGCGCGCCGCCATCGGCCTCGATCAGGTCCTTCACGCCCTCGATCAGCGCCCGGGCGTAGTCGAGGCCGCCACGTTCCTGGTCGTCGAGGAGGCGATAGAGCGCGGCCGGCAAAGCGCCGTCCCGGTCGGAGAGCCAGGCCGCCTCGAGCTTGGCGCGCACGTCCAGCACTTCGGCGCCGCGGGGACCGTAGGCGGAGCCCGAGCCGGTGCGGCCCAGGATGTCGTCGCGCAGGCGCTCGGCTGCCTTGCGCAGGTTCGGCGCCCAGTCCCGGGGGCTGGCGATCTCGGCCTTGATCGCGTCCACCGCCTCCTCGACGCCCAGCGCCACCGATTCCTGGATCGAGGAGCCGTCCGCCCGCTGCAGCAGGGTGCCGACAAGGTCGTATTCGGGGATGCCGGGCGGGGCCGGCTGGAGCACCTTCGGAAACGCCTCGAAGGCGGAGAAGCGCAGGGCGAGCCGGTCGGCGGCGAAGCGGTCGCGCTCCTCCACCGTGGGGATGTGACGCTCCGCCAGACGCTCCCCTTGCCCGCGGGCGACGCCGAAGAACGCCTCGACCATGCCGAGGCCCGCCCGGGCGGCGTGCTCCTCGAATTCGAGGCTGCCGCGGGTGGCGAGCACCGCTTGGCCGAGCGCCGAGTAGTTCAGCGAGAACAGGGCGGCGCGGCCGGCGCGGTCCGGGCTCGGCGGCGCCCATTTGCGCATCTTGTGCTGCGTCTGGTTGACCCCCGTCGAGCGCTTGCGGCCTGAGAATTCGGAATTGCCGAAATCCTCGAACAGCACGTCGGCCATCATGTCGTAGAGGTCGCCGATCGCGCCGGTGCGCTGGTCGGCGAGGTTCTGGGTGTCGAACAGGTAGACGTCGCTGAACGGCCGCTCGACCCCGCGCGCCACCCGGGCGTGGTCGCCCCAGCTCTCGACATAGGGCGGCTCGGGATTGCCGCGCATGGCGTATTCGAGTTCGGACAGGGTGGCGACGCCGTTGGCGAAGACCCGGTCCTTGTTGGCCCCGACATAGCCCGAGGGCAGGACCAGGAAGAGGTCGACCGCGTCGGGCCGCTTGGGCGTCTCCAACGAGGAGATCGCGTAGCCGGCATCGATCACCGCCCCGGAGCCGGTTCCGCCGGCCACCGACGCCACCACGACGACGCGCAGGTCCGTGGAGGTGTCGAGGCCCAGCGCGCGCAGCTGCGCCTCGTTCGAGACGTTGGCCAGCACCGCGCCGGCCTTGGCGGTGAGCCGGTCGGTGAAGTTGCGCACCTCGTCGAAGAACAGCAGCCGCGCGATCGCGCGGATCTGGCCGGCGCCCTTCGAGGCGTCGATGCGCGACAGGTCCCGGGCGGGAAGCCAGGAATCGATGTGCGGGTAGCTGCGCCGCTCGGCCTGGTAGCGGGCGAGGTTGACCGCCTTCTGCAGGGTCTCGCCTTCGCGGAACGCCACCTTCGCCGAGAGTGCATCGGTGGCCGCCGCCCGGCCGGCCTCGCGGGCCTCCAGGGTGTCGGTGTCGAAGTACAGGAAGGATGCGGCCGGGAACTGGTCGAGGGCGCTGATCCGCGTCCCGTTCCAATCGGCCTGGAGGATCCGGCGGCGCAGGCGCAGTAGCACCTCCATGCCGGTGCCGCCGAGCGCCACGAACACGGTGGGGCGGACCTTCAGGAGTGTCTCGGTCTCGGCAGCGGGCCGGGTGTCAGCCATATCTCAGCACCTCCGGTCGGGTGCGCGCAGGAACAGCACCAGGGCGGCGCAAAACAGCACGATGCAGAGCGCGAACCCGGCCGCCAGCCCCGCCCAGGCCTGCCAAAGCCGGCCGACCGTGGCGCTCACCAGGATCGACGCGGTGAGCATCAGCGCGGAGAACAGCATCCAGCTCGCGCCGTTGGCGGCGTCCAGCGTCGCGCGGCGGTTGATCAGGTGGGCGCGCACGCCCTGTCGGACGAACAGGAACAGCACCGCCAGCACCAATAAGGCGGCGGCGCCCAGCGCCAGCTCCGTGGTGGTCGGCCCCCGTTCGAGGCCGCTGAACGGGTTCGCCGGGGTGCTGGATTGAGCCGGCGGCGGCGCGGTCTGGAGCGGATCGGCCTGGGGCGCCGGGTTCTGCGGGGCGGGAATGGTGAAATCCTGGCCCGTTCGCGCCTGGACGCGGACGATCCCGGCAGGCCCAGCGCCGTCCCTGTACAAAAACATCATGCGCCGGATCCGGGCTCCTGGAGACGGGTTGCGCGGGCCGGCCCCCACAGGCCCGCCCGCACCTGCCAGCGGCTGCCGTCGGGGGCGCGGATCGTCTGGGCCCGGTACGGCCTGAGGCTCACCCGCTTCTGGGCAGTGCCGAGCGTCACGGTGTGCGGCCGGGTCCGGGTGGCGGCCAC
>NZ_VRVD01000396.1:0-4413 GCF_008040015.1 Methylobacterium sp. WL18
GGCCCGCAACAGCCGCCGGGCAGCCTCGGCGCGGGCGGTCTCGGCCTCGTCCGGAGCGATCAGGCCGCGGTCCAGATCGCGGTCGATCTCGGCGATCTGATCCTCGTAGAACGCGGTCTCGGTATCGACGCTGGAACTGCCGCCCTCGCCGACCGGAACGGCCGTGCGCCGCGACATCGGCCAGAGCAGGCCGAGCACGGCCGCAGCGGTCATGCCCGCCAGGATGAACCAGATCGCCGTCATCAAAACTCGGAAACTCTGCCGTGGTCCAGTCGGGGAATGCGTAACGCAAGAGTCCGCTTGATGGACGAACCTCTTCGCCGCTGACATCTGTCGGCGCGGACCTTCGCTTGCGGGGCCGGTTCCGCAAAAGCAATAAAAAACCCCGCTCGTGCGGGGTCGACGAACACAAAGTCCGTGAACGTCGCCGCGATCAGGGGCGCTTGCCGGTGCCTGGCCGCCGATCCGTCCGAAGGCGCTCAAGCTGCTTCAGCGCCCGGTCGCGGTCACGCGCCGTCGTTTCAGCGTCTCGGGAACGAACGCCGTCGAAGACACGATCGCTGACGTAGAGATCGTCGCCGCGCGGATCCCGCAGGCCGATAGCCATGGCATTCTCCTGGACGACCAGTATCCTCCACACCGGCTTCAGCCTGTCAACGCGCGGCTGAGAATCCAAAACCTTCGGTCCCAAGGATCCGATCCCGTCTCGACGACGGCATATCCTTCGTCTTCCAGCGTCCGCGTCAGGAAGAGATCCTTCCGGAGCGCTTTCTCCGGCGGGTTGCGAGACTTTGTGACGCGGTAGATCAGCCATGGCCGCACATGTGCAACGAGCGCTCTCAAGCTCGCGGCGACGATTGGCATGACGAAGGGCCGGCACGCGTCCGGCAGGTACGGTCGCGCGTACGTCCTGTCCTGCGTCTCGTAGGTGGGCGTGTCGTCGGCGAGGCTGACGACTAGGATCGTGAAGGAGAATTCGTGAAACCGTGTGAGCTTGCGGCGCCACAGGACCGCTTGCGTGTCTGTCAGACGGGACTCCACCTGGACCAGCCTGTCAGTCACAGCGCAATAGGCCACCGGCACGAGAACGACGTGGGACGCGGTGTCCTCAGCTTCGACGCTCAATAAGGCCGGCACCCCGGAGATCACGGACACGAACGCCGAGATCTGATTCCGCAGCGGGACCGGCGAGGCAACCTTTGCAGCGATGACACTGCGGATGAGCGGCAGCGTCAACGCACCGCCCATCGCCGCCACGCACGCACCATCAATGGTTGGCCGGCCCGACCGGCGCGTCGCCCGGCACCTCCAACACCGCACGCAGGCCGCCGAGGGCCGCCTGCTCCAGGGTGAAGCGCCCCCGGTACAGGGCGGCGAGGTCCGCCACGATGGACAGGCCGAGGCCCGAGCCGGGCTTCGACTCGTCGAGGCGCCGGCCCCGGCCGAGCACGGCCTGGCGGGCCTCCGGGGGCAGGCCGGGGCCGTCGTCCTCGATGGCGACCACGAGATGGGGATAATCGTTCCGGGCCACCGCCTCGGCCCGGATCGCAACCCGGCCGTGGGCCCATTTCGAGGCGTTGTCGACGAGGTTGCCGACCATCTCCTCGAAATCCTGGCGCTCGCCCCGGAAGCGCAGGCCCGGGGGAACGTGGACGTCGTAGGCGATGTCCTTGTCCCGGTAGATCTTTCCAAACGTGCGCACGAGGCCGGCCAGGGCCGGCTCGACCTCCGTGGAGGTGCCCAGCGTACCGGCGAGCGCGGCCGCGCGGGCGCGGTCGAGGTGGTAGTTCACCTGGTCGCGCATCACCGCCGCCTGCTCGCGGATCTTCTGCGACAGCTCCTCCGGGGCGTCCGAGGCGCCGACCTCGTTGACGATGATCGAGAGCGGCGTCTTGAGCGCGTGGGCGAGGTTGCCGACCTGGGTGCGGGCGCGCTCCAGGATCTCCCGGTTGGTCTCGATCAGGAGGTTCACCTCGCCGGTGAGCGGGGCGATGTCGCGCGGGTAGGTGCCGGTGATCCGGTCGGCCTCGCCGCGGCGGACGGCGCCGAGCGCGGCGCGCATCTTCTTCAGGGGCGCCAGGCCGAACCGGATCTGCAGCAGCGTCGTGATCGCCAGCGACAGGCCGAGCAGCCCGAACGTGATCGTCAGCGAATTGCGGAACCGGTCGACGTCGTTGACGATCTCGTCCGCCGGGCCGGCCACCCGCACGGTGTAGCGGCCCTCCTCGCCGAGATCGACGTCGCGCTCCATGATCCGCAGCAGGCGGCCGTCCTGACCCTTGCCGTAGCCCTGGCGGATCTGGCCGACCCCGACCTTGCCGTCGGCATCGGTGGCGGGCCCCAGCGGCACGCCGACGAGCGAGCGCGAGGTGCGCAGGTCCCGGGGCTTCGCGTCGGGCTTGCCGACCTGCCAGTACCAGCCGGACAGGGGCAGATCGAAGCGCGGATCGCCGAGCGAGAAGGTCCGGCTCTCGGGATCGTTGGGGGAGACCAGGTCGGTGGCGAGGTTGTTGGTGAAGACCAGGAGCCGGCTGTCGAAGGCGCGCTCGGTGGTCTCCCGGTAGAGGGTCGTGAGGATCCAGGCCGCGATCAGCAGGATCGCCGAGCTCGACAGGAAGGCCGACACGGCCAGCCGCACCGCGATCGAGCGGCGGCGCAGGGAGAAGAGACCGATCAGGGTTTTCATCGACCCGAGGCTGGCTGGGGATGTGATGGGCTAGTCCCGCTTGATCGATTCACGCACCGCCCCGTGCGCGATCACGCCGCGCAGATCGTCGCCGATGCGGCGAGCGTCACCCCGCAGGGCCTCGGTCTCGTCGCGATGCGGATACCGGATCGGCTCGTATCGGAAGGACCAGAAGGACGCCAAGGCATCCAGGCGCGTCCACGGCTTGAACCGGCGTGTCCGCGACGCCGGACCGCGTCTGTCGGCGGGTGTCATAGCGAGGGGCAAATCCGTGGGGCGCAGACTGGCCTCATGTAGAACGATTGACGACAGCGCGACAACAACCGCACGCTCGGAGAAAGGACGACGCAAGACGTGGAAGTGATTCCTATGGAAACGCGGGATCTTGGGTTGGAGGAACCCCCTCCCCTCGGCCCCCTCGAACGATTGACGGAAGAGCATGAGCTGATCGGCTTCGCCGGAGGATCCGACGACGTCGGCGATCAGGCCGGTTGGCTCAGGAGCCAAGCTCTTGCGAACGATCGCGAGGGCTACACGCGCGCGTTCGTCGCCTGCTTTCCAGGCACCAAGCGCGTTGGAGCGTTCTTCGGACTGTCATCCGCTGTGGTAGCCCGAAGCAATCTCCCCAAGCGGGCGCAACCGCACGGAACGCCCAGAGTCGTGCCCGCGGCCTTGATCGGGCGCCTCGCCCTTCACGCGGACCTGCAAGGGCGCCGGTTGGGCCTAGAAATTCTCATCGCCGCGATCGAGCAATGCGTCGTGGCGTCCGAGCAGATCGCTTTCCGGTTGATCATCGTCGACGCCGCAAGCCCCAAGGCTCGGAGGCTTTATGAAAAAGTCGACTTTAGGCCGATCGCCAATCTGGAGCTTCCGAACCGGTTATTCTTACCGGTCAAAACAGCGACGGCGATGATCAAGCCTCAAACTGAGAAGCAGTAGCGCGTTCTGCTTGTGCCTAGCGTCGCCATGAGCGTGCGCGCGCAACAGCCTGCCTAGCGCCCTCCGAAGGTGCCGGCGGCGTATCGAGGACATCCGTCAGGGCATCGAAAGCGGCCTTCGACAGCAGTACAAGATGCGGATCATGCGCCGTCTGACGATAAGCGCCGACAGGCGCAGGCACGGTCTTGTCAACGCCGACGCGGCCGCTGACGAACGGCTTCACGGATCGCTGCCGATGGGTGCTATCTTTGACCGGTCGCTTGTTCATGAGACTCACCACCTGAAAGTGTAGCGCGTGTCCTCTCCATTTGCACCTGCGTGCGAGGCTCATAATACACCGCGCCCCGCATCAGTGGCCGCGCGGTGCGGAAGAACGCGCCGCGCTCCGCCCGCCAACCGTCCCCATCCCGCGAAACGGTGGCGTCCGCGGTGAGGATGCCCGAAGGCATGCCGACGCGCAGGGCGCCATCGCCGGTGGCGCGCGCGGCCTCGTGGACCAGGCTGCCCGCGATCCGGGCGGCCACCGCGAGGCACAGGGTGGCGGTGAGCGGCAGGGCCTGGTGCGGCACCCCGTTCGAGATCACCCGGGCGGTCAGGTCGACATCCCCGGCGCGGATCGCCGCCCCGGACAGGCTGGACGCATCCAGCGGCGGCGCGACCAGGCCGACGAACGGCACGTGGACGATCCGGGCTGCGGCGTCGAGATCCGGCGCGATGCCCATCGCCACCGAGGCGGCCCGGCGGATCCGCGCCAACCGGTCGAGGAGGCCGGGCACGGCGTCCAGGGC
>NZ_VRVD01000397.1:0-4407 GCF_008040015.1 Methylobacterium sp. WL18
GGCGAACAGCTCGGCCGGCGGTCCCTGCTCCACCAGCGTGCCGCCGTCGAGGAACGCCACCGCGTCGGCGACCCGCCGGGCGAGGCGCAGGTCGTGGGTCGCCATCAGCATGGTCATGCCCTCGCGGGCGAGGCCGGCCAGCACGTCCACCACCTCGGCGGCGAGTTCGGGATCGAGCGCGGAGGTCGGCTCGTCGCACAGCAGCAGGCGCGGGGAGGGGGCGAGCGCCCGGGCGATCGCCACCCGCTGCTGCTGGCCGCCCGACAGGCTCGCCGGCCACGCCTCCGCCTTCTGCGCGAGGCCGACCCGCTCCAGCAATTCCAGCGCCCGGACCCGGGCCGCGGCCTTCGGCCATTTGCCGACCGTGATCAGCCCCTCGGTAATGTTCTCGATCACCGTGCGGTGGGGAAACAGCTGGAAGTTCTGGAACACCATGCCGGTCTGGCGCCGGACCGCCAGCAGGTCCCGCCGGGAAGGCGCCGTGCCGGCCCGGAAGGTGAGGCGCCGGTCGCCGAGCACCAGCGTGCCGGCCTGCGGGATCTCGAGCAGGTTCACGCAGCGCAGCAGGGTCGACTTGCCCGAGCCCGACGGGCCGATCAGCGCGGTGACCTTCCCCTCCGGCACCGTCAGGTCGATGCCGCGCAGGATCGGGGTGTCGCCGAACCGCTTCTCGATGGCCTGGAGGGCGATCACGCGCGCGCCTCCAGGTAGCCGCCGTAGCGCCCGAGGCGCCGCTCCAGCCCGCCCTGCAGCCAGGACAGGCCCGAGCACAGCACGAGGTAGATCAAGGCCGCCTCGGCGTAGAGGATCAGCGGCTCGTAGGTCACCGCCACGATGCGCTGGGCCGCCTGGAACATCTCCGGCACGGTGATCGCGGCGGCGAGCGAGGTGTCCTTCACGAGCGCGATGAAGCTGTTGGACAGGGACGGCACCGCCACCCGCCCCGCCTGGGGCAGGATCGTGCGGCGCAGGGCCTGGGCGGGGGTCATCCCGGTGGCGTAGGCGGCCTCCCACTGGCCCTTCGGGATCGACGCGATGGCGGCGCGCACGATCTCAGACGCGTAGGCGCCGACGTTGAGCGTGAAGCCGATCACTGCGGCCGGGAAGGCGTCGATCAGGATGCCGGCGCTGGGCAGGCCGTAGAAGATCACGAACAGCTGCACGAGGAGCGGCGTGCCCCGGAAGATCCAGACATAGGTCCAGGCGAGCGCCGCCACCGGGCGCGGGCCGAACAGGCGCGCGAGCGCCACCGCCAGGCCGAGGCTCAGCCCGAGCCCGAAGGCGATGAGCGTCAGCGGCACGGTGAACCGGAGACAGGCTTCGAGCAGCGGCCCGAGCGACTGGAGCATGAGGTCGAGCCAGTGCGGCACGGGACGGTGTTTCCTGCGGGATCGGGCGACGGTCTATACGGGTTTGCGCCGCGGATCGCGCGGGATTTTGCCGGCTCTATCGGGGTCGGGCTGCTTCACGCACCGCGTTGCGGACCATCCACGCCTCGGAATGACGCCCTGTCCAGGCGTGACACGCGCGCGCCCCGCTGCGACCAGCAGAAGTTAAGGGAATCCGGATGTGGGGTGGGTCCCCTCTCCCGTGCGGGAGAGGGACAGGGTGAGGGATGCGACCTCTCCGGAAGACCCTGGTCCCTCACCCCGACCCTCTCCCGCTCGGGAGAGGGGGAATGTCGCGATCTGCGCGGACCGATATGGGCACGTCGTCGCCCTCAGAAGAGGAGGGCGCGCATCTACTGCGAAACGTCCGCCCCGAAATACTTTTGCGCGATCGCCGCGTAGCTGCCGTCGGCCTTGATCTCGGTCAGCGCCTTGTCGAGGGCGGCCTTCAGGTCGGGGTTGTTCTTGCGCAGAAGGATGCCGGACGCGTCGGCGTCGTCCTTCTGGGCCACGATCTTCACGGGGGCGTTCGGCTTCTGCTTGTGGAAGTCGAGGAAGGACAGGTTGTCGTTGAGGGTCGCGTCGGCGCGGCCGGTGATGACAAGCTGGATCGACTGGTCGAACCCGTCGGTGCCGACCAGCTCGGCCCCGGATTCGGTGGCGAGCCGCGCGAAGTTGCTGCTCAGGCTCTGGGCGGACTTCTTGCCCTTGAGGTCGGCGAACCCCTTGATCGTGCCGGTGTCGGCCCGGGTGATCAGCACCGCCCGGGAGCGGATATAGGGCTCGGAGAAGTCGAACTTCGCCTGGCGCTCCTTGGTGATGCCGACCTGGTTGATCACCACGTCGTAGCGCTTGGCGTCGAGCCCGGCGATCAGGCCGTCCCACTTGCCTTCGAGGAATTGCGGCGCGACGCCGAGTTTTTCCGCCACCTTGCGGCCGATCTCCACGTCGAAGCCGACCAGCGCCCCGGAGGCGTCGTGGAAGGAGAACGGCGCGTAGGTCCCCTCGGTGCCGATCCGCAGGGTCTTGGCGGCCCGGATCGCGTCGAGGTCGTCGGCCCGCGCGGAGACGCCGAGGAGCAGGGCGGCCGCGGCGAAGACGGCCGCGCGGGCGGCGGGGACAAGACGCATCACGACGAACTCCAGGGCGAAAGCGTTGAAATCACGGACCCCGATCCCGCTCGCCCGTCCGGCAAGATCGTCCAGGACGACTCTGTCGCGACGCGCGGATCGGAGGTCCGGGGTGGCTCGTCGCCGCGTCGTCGCCGACCGGGCCGGGCCGCGTGTCCTATACCAAGCGGGGCGCACGGCGCCTACGCCGTGTCGGGGCGGCGCCGTCGCCCGAAAGCAGAGTCTTCCGGCTGGCCGCACCGGTCCAGGTGTTTGCGTCTTCGGAGGCGCGCCCCGCCCCGGACGGCCGGATCGTCGGGAACACCGGGCCTCGACGGCGCAAGACCTTGATCGACTGATGTTTCCGGTTCCCGGACCCCGCTGTGCGGTTCCGGCATGACCGGGTGATGATCAAACGCCTCTGTTGTGGATAGGGAATAAGATTTCCGGCGGCCGGACCGGGTTGTCCCTGCCGCCCAAGGCTTGCGCGGCCGGCCCGGGCGGATCGCAAACACAGCGCGGCTTTTGTCGAGCCGGCGCCGGGACGGGTGTTGATCTCGGATGATCCTTCGGCACAGTGCCGGCGTGGTGCCGATCCGGGGCTGGCCTCTCGTCCCGGTGGCGGCGCGGAATGGTCTATCGTTGTGAGCCGGGGGGGCGCCCCGGCGGAGGATCGCGCATGAGCTCGCCTGCCCAGCCCTACCGGGGCGTCTTCCCGGTCGCCCCCACGGTGTTCGACGCCGCGGGCGCCCTCGATCTCGACGGACAGCGCCGGGCGATCGACTTCATGATCGACGCCGGGAGCCACGGCCTCTGCATCTTAGCCAACTTCTCCGAGCAGTTCGTCCTCACCGACGCCGAGCGCGAGACCGTGATGGACGCGGTGCTCGACCACGTCGCCGGCCGGGTGCCGGTGATCGTCACGACCACCCATTTCGCCACGCAGGTCTGCGCCGAGCGCTCCCGCCGGGCGCAAGAAGCCGGGGCCGCCATGGTGATGGTCATGCCGCCCTATCACGGCGCTACGATCCGGGTGCCGGACATCGGCGTCTACGACTTCTTCCGCGGCGTCTCGGACGCGATCGCGATCCCGATCATGATCCAGGACGCCCCGGTGGCCGGCACGCCGCTCTCGGCCGCGTTCCTGGCCCGCATGGCCCGGGAGATCGAGCACGTCTCCTACTTCAAGATCGAGACCCCCGGAGCCGCCGGCAAGCTACGCGAGCTGATCGCGCAGGGCGGCGACGCGGTGGTCGGCCCCTGGGACGGCGAGGAGGCGATCACCCTGATGGCCGACCTCGATGCCGGCGCCACCGGGGCGATGACCGGCGGCGCCTATCCGGACGGCATCCGCCAGATCACCGACGCCTACGCGGCCGGCCGCCGGAGCGAGGCGCTCGACGCCTACGCGCGCTGGCTGCCGCTGATCAACCACGAGAACCGGCAATGCGGGCTCCTGGCCTGCAAGGCGCTGATGGCCGAGGGCGGCATCATCGCCCACGAGACCGCCCGCCTGCCGCTCCAGCCGCTCCACCCGGATACCCGCGCGGCGCTGATCGAATTGGCCCGGCGCAACGATGCGCTGGTGCTGCGCTGGGGGCGGTGAGGGTTATTTGCTGGGGGCGGGCGGCGGTCCGACGGACGCTCGGTCCTCCCTCGCTGTGAGGCGCACATCGGCGTCAGTAAGACGCGACGGACTCCCTCTCCCGTGCGGGAGAGGGCTGGGGTGAGGGGCCAGGTCTGTCCGGATACGGCGCATCCCTCACCCTGTCCCTCTCCCGCACGGGAGAGGGACAGGGTGAGGGATGCGACTTCTCCGGAAAGATCTGGTCCCTCACCCCAACCCTCTCCCGCACGGGAGAGGGGGCGTGTCGCGCTCCGTCATCGACCTCGACCGCAAATCTTCGGGG
>NZ_VRVD01000398.1:0-4392 GCF_008040015.1 Methylobacterium sp. WL18
GTGCCAGCCCGGCGAGCCCGGCGGCCGCGGCGACGCTGAGGAGCGCCAGCGCGATGTAGATGTAGTGGACGCAGAAGATCACCGTGGAGAAGCGCCAGCCCTCCCGGCGCAGGTTGGCCATGTAGCCCGACCGCCACAGGCGCCAGAGCAGCGCCGGCACGCCCCGGAGCCGCGTCCAGTCGGATTGCGGGAACCGGGCGCGGACGATGTCCTCCCAGCGCAGCAGGACGTAGCGGGTGGAAACGCCGCGCGATTCCGCCGCCCAGGCGAGCTCGATCCCGTCCGCCGAGCGGACCGGATCGCCGACCGTGATCGCGGCGCCCCGGCGGGCTGCGGTGAACCGCGCCTCGCGCCGGAACAGGCCCCAGTAGGTCTCCGGATCGCGCGGATCGAAGCCCGGCATGTAGAACACGATGCGGGAGGTCAGCGTCCGCGATGCGGTGCCGTCCGGCTTCCCGGAGCTGTGCTGGGCCGGTGCGTCGGCGTCGGGCGTAAGCGTCGAAATGATGGGTCCGATCGATTCGAGTTGGCCGCTTGCCTACAGGAAGCGGCCGGGCGCGCCGAGAGTGAAACTGCGTGGGGCTTGCGCCGGACCGGTCGCCGAGGCGGCAGGCTCACGCCGCCGGCGGCTGGGCCAGGAACTCGCCGATCGCCGCCACGAACTTCTCGCCATAGGCATCGCGCTTGCGCTCGCCGACGCCGTGGACCGCGCGCAGCGCCCACAGGTCGACGGGCTTCTGACGGGCCATCTCGATCAGGGTCCGGTCCGGGAAGACCATGAAGGCGGCGATACCCTCGGCCCGCGCCAGGGTGGCGCGCAGGCCCCGCAGGTGCTGGAACAGCGCCTCGTCTGTCTCGGAGAGGGCGATCTCGCCATCCTCGCGCGGCGCGGTGCGGCGGCGTTCGCGGGATTCGGACTTCGGTTCCGGATCGGGGCGCAGCTTGACCGGCTCCCGCCCGAACAGGATCGCCTCGCCCTTCTCGGTCATGGACAGGCCGCCAAAGCCGTCGGCATTCTCGGCGATCGCCCCGGCGGCGAAGAGCTGGCGCAGGATCGCTCGCCAGGCGGCCACAGGCTTGTCCGCCCCGACCCCGAAAGTCTTGAGGCTTGTGTGGCCGTTGCGGCGGACCTGCTCGCTCTCCTTGCCGTGGACCACGTCGCAGATATAGGCCGCGCCGAAGCGCTGGCCGGTGCGCACGATCGCCGACAGGATCTTCTGCGCCGCCACGGTCCCGTCCACCAGGGTGACGCCACCGCGGCAGAGGTCGCAGCGGCCGCAGGGCTCGCTCGCCTCGCCGAAATAGCCGAGCAGCGACTGGCGCCGGCAGGTGGCGCCCTCGCACAGGCTGATCATCGCCTCGAGCTTGCGCCGCTCGACCCGGCGGCGCTCGTCGGAGATCTCCTTCTCGTCGATCTGGCGGCGGCGCAACGCCATGTCGTCGAGGCCGTAGAGGGTCAGCGTGTCGGCCGGCAACCCGTCGCGGCCGGCGCGGCCGATCTCCTGATAGTAGCCCTCGACGTTGTTGGGCATGTCGGCGTGGCAGACGAAGCGCACGTCGGGCTTGTTGATGCCCATGCCGAAGGCGATCGTAGCGGTCATCACCACGCCGTCCTCCTGGAGGAACCGGTCCTGGTTGCGCATCCGCGTCCCCTGGTCGAGGCCGGCATGATAGGGCAGGGCGTCGAACCCGTCCTTCTTGAGGGTCTCGGCGAGCTGTTCGACGCGCTTGCGCGAGGAGCAGTAGATGATCCCGCTCTCCGCCCTTCGGTGCTTGAGGAAGCGCTCAATCTGACGGGCCGGGTTGTCCTTGGGCTGGAACGTCAGCCGAATGTTCGGCCGGTCGAAGGAGTGAACGAAGATTTTCGGGCCGCGCCCCTGCGGGAACAGCCGCTCGGCGATCTCGGCCCGGGTGGCGGCATCGGCGGTGGCGGTCAGCGCCAGGGTCTGGACGTTGCCCAGCGCCTGCCGGGCCCGGGCGATCTCCCGATATTCCGGGCGGAAATCGTGCCCCCATTGCGAGACGCAATGGGCCTCGTCCACCGCGAGCCGCCGGACCCCGACGCCGCGCAGGGCCTCGATGCAGCCCTCCATCAGCAGGCGTTCGGGGGATACGAACAGCAGGCGCAGCTCCCCGGAGCGCAGGCTGCGCCAGGTCTCGCGCGATTCGACCTCCGACACGGACGAATTGAGGGTGGCGGCCTCGACGCCGACGCTGCGCATCTGCTGCACCTGGTCGTGCATCAGGGCGATCAGGGGCGAGACCACCACGGTCAACCCGGCATCGATCAGCGCCGGCAGCTGGTAGGTCATCGACTTGCCCGAGCCCGTGGGCATCACGGCGAACACGTCGTCGCCGTCCAGCACCGCGCCGATCACCTCGTCCTGACCGGGCCGGAAATCCTCGTACCCGAAGGTCTTCTTCAGCGCGGCGCGGGCCTCGTCGAGGCGGGTCATCGGGATCCTTGGTTTCGGGACGTGTTGTGCGGCTTGCGGCACCCGTGGCGACACACTAGCCTTTCGGATCTCTACACGGGGACGGTCATGCCGCTCAACATCCGCAGCGAAGAGGTGAACCGGCTCGCCGAGACACTGGCCTCGCGGGCCGGCGTGAGCAAGACCGAGGCGGTGCGGATCGCGCTCACGAACGAGCTGGCGCGGCAGGAGCCGCGGGTGCCGCTCGCGGAGCGCCTGAAACCCTTGCTCGACAAGATGGATGCCGTACCGCGCACGGGCCTGGAGGCCGACAAGGCGTTCTACGACAGCCTGAACGACGAGTGATGTTCGTCGACGCCTCGGCTCTCGTGGCGATCCTGACGGCCGAGCCGGAGCGTTCCGTCCTGCTGGACTGCCTCGATGGCGCGATGACGCCGCTCACATCGGGCATCGCCGTCTTCGAGACGGTGGTCGCGGTGGCGCGCAAGAAGGCGATCTCCGTGGCAGACGCCGAGACGGAGGTCGACGCGTTCATCCGCATCGCTGGTCTGCGAATCGTGCCGATTTCGGCGGCGGAATCCGCCCTCGCCCTCACCGCCCATGCCCGTTTTGGTAAGGGCCGCCACCCCGCCCGCCTGAACCTCGGCGACTGCTTCGCCTATGCCTGCGCGCAGGTCCACGGCGTGCCCCTGCTCTATATCGGCAACGATTTCCCGCGGACCGACATCCGCTCCGCCTGCGGCTAAATCTCAGCCGCCGTGGAACTCCGCCGCGTGCTGCGCCACGATCGCGTCGAAGGAGGCGTCCGCCCGAAAGCCGAGCGCGAGGGCCGCCTCCGGCTCGAACGCCTCCGGCCAGGAGCCGACGATCCGCGCGATGGCGGCGTCCGGCTCGCGCCGGATCAGCGCCACGGCCTTGTCGCCGGCCACCCGCCGCAGGGCCTCGATCTCCTCGGCGACGGTGGCGGAGACACCCGGCATGGTCAGGCTGATCCGCGGGCCGATCGCCGCGAGGTCGAGCCCGGCCGCGTGGACCAGGAAGCCGACCGCCGCGGCGGGGCTGGCGAACCAGTGCCGCACCGTATCGGGGACCGGCAGCACCGCCTGCTGGCCGGCCAGCGGTTCGCGGATGATCCCGGAGAAGAAACCCGAGGCCGCCTTGTTGGGCTTGCCCGGGCGCACGCAGATGGTCGGCAGCCGCAGGCCGATCCCGTCCAGGAATCCGCGCCGGGCGTAGTCGGCGAGCATCAGCTCGCCCATGGCCTTCTGGACCCCGTACGAGGAGGCCGGACGCAGGATGTAATCATCCGGGATCACCTTCGGGAAGGGCGGCCCGAACACCGCCAGCGACGAGGTGAAGACCAGCTTCGGCCGGTAGCCGTCGGCGGCGTTGGCCCGTCGGATCGCGTCGAGCAGCAGCCGCGTGCCGTCGAGGTTGACCCGGTAGCCCAGTTCCAGGTTCGCCTCGGCCTCGCCCGAGACCACCGCGGCGAGGTGGAAGATCACCCCCGGGCGATCGGCGATGGCGGACTCGGCGGCGCCGGGGGCGGTGAGATCCGCGGCCTCGGCCTTCACCGGTCCGGAGAAGCCGGCGGGTGCCGTGGGCGGCACCACGTCGAGCAGGGTGAGGGCGGTGAGCGGCGCGCCGCCGACCGTGCCGTCCGCGACCAGGGCATCGACGAGGCGGCGGCCGATCATACCGGCGGCGCCGAGAATCAAGGCGTGCATGGGTAACCTCTTCGTCCGATGGTTTGCCGCGTCAGGCCATCATGTCCAGGGCGCGCCCGAAGAAGTCGGGACCGCCGAAATTGCCGGATTTCAACGCGAGCAGCATCGGCTCCGGCCGGCCGGCGGTGCGCAGGATCGGCACGCCCGCGGCGATCTCGGGACCGACCAGGAACGCCCGGAGCCCCAGCCGGTCGACCACGGCGCCCGAGGTCTCGCCCCCGGCCACCACG
>NZ_VRVD01000399.1:0-4375 GCF_008040015.1 Methylobacterium sp. WL18
CGACATGATCGATGACGAGTCCGCGCGGAATTACCGAGTTGGGATGCAGGCTGCGAGGCATGGCAGGATCTCCGACGACCGAAGCCGAGATCCATCAACTCCCCTGCACCGAAAGTGAGTCAGACCCTAGGGCTGACCCCCCTTGTCGATCTGGCCCGCGTGAGCCGTGAGCGCGAAGGTGTGGGCGTCGAAGATCGTCGGCACGCTATCTCCCCTCAACGGATGCACCGGCACGCGCGCAGGATAGCGCATATCGCGCGCGCGCACCGGCCCGTCGGTGGGGAACGACCCGAGCGGCGGTGGCGTTCGGGCCGTTGCGTGTCAGAGTTGGCCGCCGAAGCTGAGCAGGCCTCCGACCGCCGTGGTGCCGAGTGCCGTCGTCCGCACGGAGGCGGTCGCCGACACGGTGAGGCTGTTGCCGAGGCCGAACGCCAGGCCGGTACGCGCCTCGCCTCGGGTGCGGGTCAGGTCGGCCTTGTAGCCGAAGTCGCCGATGTAGTCGGCATGGGCCGTGAACCGCATCGTCGGCTTGCGGACAGCCTGCTCGATCTCGACCCCCGAGATCCAGCTGAGGCCCGTCGTCAGCGGCACCGAAACATCCGCGCCGAGAAAGGCGAGCGTGCTGCGGTAGACGATCCCGTCGTACTGTACGGGAAAGCTGACATTGGCTTCCGTGTAGCATTGACGGGTGACGCGGCTGGTCCTGACCCCGCCATGCCAACCCAGCACCAGATCCCCGAAGACCGGGAGGGACTGCCCGATCTCGAGCGTTCCGGCGAGGCCGCCGATCCGGGCGTTGCCGGTGCCGGCCTCCGTGGCGGTGGTTTGCAGGCGGCGGATATCGGCATGGTACTGGCTGGCCGCCAACGCGGTGCGCATGTACCACGCACCCCCCGCGTAGGGTTGGCTCCAGTTGAGGAAGGCCCCCGCGCCGACAGCGTTGCGGTTGTCGTTGAACGCCGGCGACGGCAGGGCCCGGTAGGGCGCGTAGCTGAGATGGCCGCCGACCGTGAGATTGTCGGTCAGGCCATAGCTCAGGGGCAGCGTCGAGAGCGTATCGGTGCTGCTGCCGTCGGAGACGATCCCCGCGCTGGCCGACCAGCAGAGACTCCCGCGGCTGCAGGACCAGGTCTGCTGCAGATAGGCGAGCGACTGGCGCTGGATCTCCAGAACCGAGAACGTGTCGTATCGCAGCCGGGCGACCGACCGGCGCGTGTTCGTCACATCGACGAGTTGGGTCCGAACGTCCGTGGACGGCGCGGGGGTGGTCGAGGTCTGGGCGGGAGCCGGAGCCTGTGCCGGGGTGGTTGAGACCGTCGGAGCCGGTTCCGGGGCCGGTGCCGCGGGCTGCCCCTGCACCGACGCAGGCGTTGGGGCGGAGGCCTGCCCCGCCGCCGGGACGGAAACTTGGCCGGCTGTGCTGCTCTGGGTCTGGGTCCGGGCGGTCGAGGGCCCGCTGGCAGGCGTCGCCGGATAGGTGATCTTCCACAGGACGGCGTGGGGATCGCCCGAGTCGGTCTCGGAATAACCCGCTGCCACCCGGCCGTCAGCTGAGAGGGCCTGGACCTCGGACACGCCGCCGCCATCGGACCTCAGGGTGCCGAGATCGCTCCTGCTGCGCCACCCGTCGCCGAACCAGACGACGCCGTGCGCGAACCCCGAACTGGTGCTCGCCATGCCGCCGGCGACCCGGCCGTCGGCGGACAGGGCCCGCACCCAGGACGAGCCGCTGTTGTCGGCCCGGAGCGTGCCGAGGTCGCGCTTCTCCGACCAGCGCGATCCGGACCAGAGCGCTGCATGGGTGTAGCCGGAATCCGTCGTGCTGCTGCCCGCCGCCACGGTGCCGTCGGCCGACAGCGCCCGCACCGTCGACGTGCCCCGGTTGTCGGATTTCAACGTGCCGAGATCGGTCTTGGTCGTCCAATTGGCGCCGGACCACAGGGTGGCGTGCGAATAGACGTCCACGCTCCGATCGGGGGCCGCATAGCCGCCGACCACGGACCCGTCCTTCGACAGTGCGTAGGCCCAGGACGTCCCGGAATTGTCGGACCGCAGGGTGCCGAGATCGGTCTTGGTCGTCCAGTTCCGCCCCGACCACAGCGCCGCATGGGTCGTCCCGGAATCGACGCTCGACTCGCCGGCCGCGACGCGCCCGTCATCGGACAGGGCGTAGACGCCGGACGTGCCCGACTGGTCCGATGTCAGGGTGCCCAGATCGGTCTTGGTCGCCCAGCGGTTTCCTGACCATACGATGGCGTGCAGCCTCTGGTCGGCGTTCTCGGCGATCCCCGCGATGACGCTGCCGTCCTTGGACACCGCGTAGGCCTTCGCGGCGCCGGTGTTGTCGCCCCTTAAGGTGCCGAGATCCTGCTTCTGCGACAGGTCGGCGCCCGACCAGGCCGCGGCACGCATGTTGGGACCCTGGCCGTCCGCATACGAATCCCCGACCGCGACGCTGCCGGTGGCGGAGAGTCCCCAGATCTCCGAAGCCCAGCCATTGTCGGTCTTGAGCGTGCCGAGATCCCGCTTGTCGCTGCTTCCGATCGTGGGGGCGGCCTGAACCTGCCTGTCCGTGCCGGTGGCGGGCGTCGCGTTCTCGACGGTGATCTTGGTATCGTTGTCGAGTACGCGGTGGAGTTCGTCGGACGTCAGGGAGATGATACCGGCATGTCGCGGCGAGAGCTGGTTGACGTCGGAGCCCGAGACGGGCGTGAAGGTCTTGAAATCCGTCGTCTTGACCAGCTGAAATCCATTATTCATGTAATTGTCGTACATGACGATATAGCCGCTGCCATCGTTCAGGCGGTAAGCCTGCGGCCCTTCGACGGCATTGCTGGTCCTCTGCACCTCATCCTGCGAGGGCATGATATAGCCCCAGGTCAGATGGTCGGACACGGCATGCTTGATGACTCGGAGCCGGGCCGTGCTTCCCTGAGGCGACGACTCCGCCTTCATCAGCATATGATATTTGCCGTCTTGTTCGGTGATATCGTAGTCGATGTATCCGACGCCGTCCCGAGCATAGAACAGCTGTCTGGGTGTCTCAGTCAGCGCCGTAAAATCGCGGTTGGTGTGGGCGTAATAGGCCTTGTAGGGATCGTTTGATCCGACGGTCAGATAGACCATGTTCCGGTCGGTCAACGGATTGTAGGCGACCTGCGGGGCCCAGGCGGCGTGGAGGCCGGGGAACAAATTTGGATACTGCTTTTCGAAGTTGACGGTCGAGGATTTCCAATGAATGAGGTCCGGAGATTGCATCAGGACGATGCCCCGGTTGCTTCCCCAACCCTTCCAGCTCTGCATATCGGTTGCGGTCATGACGAAATTGCCGTCCTGCCCACGGTAGATGTAAGGGTCTCGAAGGCCGCCCATCTCGGTGTGACTTGCGTCAATGACGGAATTGCCATTGTTTAGCTTGTTAAAACGGCGGCCATCCAGGCTGTAGAGAACTTCAACGTCTCCTCCCACGGGCGATTGCCCGTAAAATATGTCAATAAATATCCGTCGTACGGCGGATATTCTCCCGCTGCAAAGCTGCCGCTGGATGTAATTTGAAAGCATATCGCTGTAGCGGCGATTTTTATCGCGCGTTTCATTGTGTATCCCCCCTGTTTTATATTTTTGACCAGTTCTTATTATCCATGCCGCCTCCTGATCATCGCGCAGTTGCCTGATGCGCGACGGGATTGGGTTGCCCGAAAAACCGCCGGGTCAGATCACGGCGTCCGGCGATTTTCAGGCAAAACGGAAAGATTATTGTCAATATTGATCGTATAGACCGCGTCGATTGCCAGAAAAATTCTAGCATATTTTCAAGAAGACAGACTACCGCGACGCTTCACGAAGCGAGCCTATGACTGAAAGGCCGAGTCGGAGCATAAGACGCATTAAATTGCCGACGCAACAGCAAAAATGCAAGTTTATGCCAAACATCATAGATGAGGTATAGATTTTGAAGCGTACATATATTCGGTCGGAAGACCAATGACCCACGCATCGCGGATTGATCTTCATCCTGATCGAAAAGATCAGATATTTTCGCCCGTCATGGCGAGTCCGCAAGCGCCGGGGCGAAGGCGACCCTCCTGTTGCCGGTTTGCGACAGGGCCTCGGTGCGGACTCCCGGCATGTCGGTACAGCCCCCTGCGGAGGGGGCGCGGGATCCGACGATGTTCGGCTGGCAGGCGTTGATGTCTGCCGGTCGACGGCCGCTTCCGAATGACGGCCCGCTCACCCCGCGCCGTTCCGCCTGCGGAATTCGGCCGGCGTGATGCCGACGTGGCGCACGAAGGCGCGGCGCAGGGTGTCGGCGTTGGCGAACCCCGTCAGGGCGGCGACCTGCTTGGGCGGGAGGCTGTCCGCCTCCAGACAGCGC
>NZ_VRVD01000039.1:0-18777 GCF_008040015.1 Methylobacterium sp. WL18
CCGCACCGGGCCGCGGCGTCCGGCGGCAGCAGCGGGTCGAGCAGGTTGCGGCGCGCGGCGAGCATGGCCAGCGAGCGCTCGGCCGGGACCGATTCCTTGGCCGGCGCCTGGGCGAAAAGATGCTCCAGGGCGTAGCGGTAGCGGGCCAGCCGCAGGCCGGCCTCGATCCGCACCCAGGCGATCAGGCAGCGGTTCTCGGCCACGTGCTGGGCTGCGAGGCGGATATCCGCGTCGTCGAGGGTCTTGGCGAAGGGCAGGCTGCGCAGCCGCGCGGCATCCGCGTCGATCACCCGCGCGGCGAGCGCCGTGAAGATCGGGATCAGGCGGGCATCGGCCGTGGCGTCGTCGGCGAGCTGTCGGTAGCGGGAGACGGGGGAGCGCGACGGCTCCGCGGTCAGCGTGTCGTAATAGGCGCCGACCTCGTCGAACCGCCAGGTCGGCGTCGCGTGCGCGCTCGCCAATCCAAGGAGGGCATCCTGGAAGGCCGTGACGGTGCTGGCCGGCTGGACGAAGCGCCAGGCGCGGTCGCGCAGGGCCTGCTCGTCGTCGGTCAAGCCGGAATCGAGGATCAGGCGGCCGCGATCGCGCGATGAGAAACTGCCGGTGGTGTCGATCAGCCCGTTCCACACACCGGTGCGGGGGCGGCCGAAATCGCCGCTCTGGGTGCAGGCGGCGAGGAGCGCCAGCGCCGTGCCGGCGGCCAGGAGGATGGAGACCCTGCGGGCGCGGTTCGGGTGCCTGTCGGCGACAGGGGCGACCGTTGGCCGATGGCGGTCCGGAACAGGCATGATCAAACCGTCGGAAACGTCGCCTGGCCGGGCCGGTCGGCGGCTATCGGTGCGTTCAGGAGGCAAGGCGCTCGTAGCGCACGCCGAGGAAGAACAGGATCTCGCCCCGCTGCTCGTCGGTGGGCGGCAGCTGGCGGGTCCGGCGCAGGTCGGGCCCGGGGAACGGCAGCAGGACCGCGGACGGATCCCGCCGCGCGTCGCGCGCCGCATCGTTGGCGGGCATTGGCAGGCGGGTCTGGCCAGTCACCTGCGGCTTGAATGGGGTCATGGTCTCCGGCTCCTGTCGGCGGCTCGAGCGGCAGTGCCCGGGCCCTGCAGAGGGGGTCGGCAAGGGCTACGGAAACCATTCAGCATGACGTGGTTAACGGAGTCTTGCCGGATCCCGGCCAGGATCCGGACGGCCTCCCGGCAGGTCTGGCGCGCGAATTGCGACGCCGGTTTTGCCCATGGCGGGCGTTTCCTCCCTTTGACTGAGGCCCTGTCCGTTCACGGATGGGGCCTTTTTTCTTGGCGGCCGTTGCGGCCCGGGCGCCACACAGCGGCGAAGCGTGGGCGCGGCGTTGCGCGCGGGGAACCCATGCAGAGCCGTGGCGCTTGCCTACCGCCCAGCGCGACCGATATGCCGGGCGCAAGCGGACGGGCCGACCGCCGCACAGATTTTCCGCGCGACCGAGATTTGAGGACACCGCTGAATGCGACTCGTTCCGGAACGATTCCTGCGCTCCAACCGCCGCCGCGGCGTCGCGACGGCAGCGCTCGCGCTGTTCGCGCTCGCCACCGGCCCGGCCTACGCCCAGCGTGAGGACCAGGGCCTGCAGCTCGGCTGCGCCAACGACTATTTCCGTCTCTGCGCCGGCGTCGATCCGAACAGCCAGGACGCGGACAAGTGCATGATGCGCAACCGCAAGCGCCTGTCGCCCGAGTGCCGCTCGGCGATCGGCGACTACGACAAGCGCACCGGCAGCAAGTCGCTGTCGGACGATTGAGCATTTACTCGGTCCAGACACGCGCCGCAGGCGAAGGGCATTTTCGATGGGCCTGACCGTCGCCGTCCAGATGGACCCGATCCAGAACATCCGGATCGCCGGGGACACGACCTTCGCTCTGCTGCTCGAGGCGCAGCGGCGGGGGCATGACCTGATCTACTACACGCCCGACCGGCTCTCGATGCAGGGCCGTCGGGTGACGGCCCGGGTCGAGCGTTTGACGGTCCAGGACGTCGAGGGCGCGCATTTCACGCTCACGCCGCCGGAGCGGATCGACCTCGCGGAGGCGGACGTGGTGCTGATGCGCCAGGATCCGCCCTTCGACATGGCCTACATCACGGCCACCCACATGCTGCAGCGGATCCACCCGGACACGCTGGTGGTCAACGATCCCTTCGAGGTGCGAAACGCGCCCGAGAAGCTGTTCGTGCTCGATTTCCCCGAACTGATGCCCCCGACCCTGATCAGCCGCGACAAGGCCGAGATCGAGGCGTTCCGTTTGGAGCACGGCACGGTTGCGATGAAGCCGCTGCACGGGCACGGCGGCGCGGCCGTCTTCAAGGTCACCGAGACGGACCCGAACTTCGGCTCGATGTTCGACCTGTTCGCCACCACCTTCCGGGAGGCCTGGGTGATCCAGCGCTACCTCGACCGGGTGACCGAGGGCGACAAGCGCATCATCCTGGTCGACGGCGTGGCGATGGGCGCGGTCAACCGTGTGCCGGCGGCCAACGATATTCGGTCGAACATGGTGCGCGGCGGGGCCGCCTCGGCCTCGGAGCTGACCGAGCGCGAGCGCGAGATCTGCGCGACGATCGGGCCGGAGTTGGCCCGGCGCGGCCTGATCCTGGTCGGGATCGACGTGATCGACGGACATCTCACCGAGATCAACGTCACCTCCCCCACGGGCATCCGGGCGATCCAGCGGCTCGGCGGTCCGGATCTCTCGGTGGCGGTCTGGGACGCGATCGAATCGCGGGTCGCAGCGCGCAAGGGTGTTTGAACGGACGGCTGTTTGGACGCTGCGACTCAGGTCTCAGCCTTCGGCGTGGCGTTGAGCTCGGCCCAGTCGAACTCCTCCTCCAGCAGGAAATAGGCGTCGTCGCCGATGCGGCCCTGCCGCCGCAGGGACAGGACCGCATTGCGTGCCGCTGCCACCGACCGGCGGCGCGCGGCATCCGAGGGCAGACTCTCGGGAGCAAGGCCCTCCTCATGGGCCTCGGCCTCTTCGAGCGCCGAGCGGAACTCAGCGCGGAGCGAATCGATTGCCGGCTCGTCGCCCGCTTCGGAGAGGCTTTCGAGGGCCGCCTTGTAGGCGGCGGCGCGTGCCCAGCCCACCTCCCGCCCGACCGGATCGTCGTCCTCAAGCTTCAGGTGTGCAAGCAGCGGGCGCAGGGTCAGACCCTGGACGATCAGCGTGCCCAGCACCGTGAAGAAGGCGGTGAACACCACGAGGTCCCGGTGCGGGAATTCCATCGGCAGCGCCAGGGCGGCCGCGACCGTGACGATGCCGCGCATCCCGGCCCAGGACAGAGCGAGCCCCGGCCCGAACTTCGCACGCGCTCCGGCCTGACGCAGGCCGAGGCCCTTGAGGCCAGTGGTGGGCAGGACCCAGGCCAGGCGCGTCACCACCACAGTCGCGAAGATCGCAGCCGCCAGGAATATCGCCTGCCAGGCGTCGGGACCGGTCAACCGGTCCTGGATCGGGTCGATCTGGATGCCGATCAGGATGAAGGCCAGGACGTTGAGCACGAACACCGCCGTGTCCCACACAGCGTAGGAGATCACCCGGGTGCGCGGGGCCGTGATGCCCGGCGCCCGGCGAGCGACCGTCACGGCGAAGGTGACGATGGTCAGCACCCCCGACATCTCGAGCCGCTCTGCGACGAGCCAGATCCCGAACGCGGCGACGAACTGCATGACGATGGTGCTCGCCGGGTCGGTCACCCGGCGGGTCAGTGCGACGAAAGCCAGGCCCAGGCAGGGCCCAGCGGCGAGGCTCGCTACCACGCCGAGCAGGAAGGCCGGGGCGACCTCGGCCGGATGGAAGCCGTCGGCCATCGCGGCCGCCACCGCCAACCGGTAGATGATCAGCGAGGCTGCGTCGTTGAGCAGGCTCTCGCCGCGCAGGATCGTGGCGAGCCGATGCGGCATCGGCGCGTGCTTCAGCACCGCCAGGGCCGCCACGGCATCGGGCGGCGCGACCACGGCGCCTAATACGATGCAGGCCGCGATCGGCATGTCGGGCACGATGAGGTGGGCTACGAACGCCACGGCGAGCGTCGTCACCGCCACGGCGCCCACCGCCAGCCCGAATACCGCGCGCCAGTTGTCCCGCATGTCCCGCACGGAGGCGTCGAAGCCGGCATCGAGCAGGACGGGGGCGAGGAACAGGGCGAGCGCCAATTCGGGATCGAGCCGCAGGTTCGGCACGCCAGGCACGAAGGCGAGGCCGACGCCGCCGAGCGCCAGGAACGCCGGGTACGGCGCACCCAGCCGTCGCGCCAGCGCAGCCAAAAGGACGGCGCCGAACAGGACGCCGACAACCCACTCGAAGATGACCATAGCCCTGAAAGAGGGCAGGCCCGCGCCCGTTCCAGGCCGGACGGCTCAGTACTGCACGCTGGCGCGCACGCCGAGCACCGCCGCGTTGCGCAACCGGCGGCCGTCCGGGCCGGCAATGCCGGCACCCGGATGGAAGACGTATTGGAGGTCGGGCTGCACCGTGAAGCCCGGAACCACCACCGCCTGGTAGGTCGCCTCCAGCACCGTCTCGGCCCGCCGCCGCGGCATCGGGACGCCGGTATAGAAAATCGTGTCCCGGTCGGCCCGGCGGGCGTCGTCGCTGATCCGGGCATGGGCGAGGCTGACCCCGACGGTGTCGTCGTCGCGGCCCTCGAACAGGCCCTTGTAGGCGAGGCCGGCATCGACATAGGCGTCGACCAGGCTCGATCGGGTCGGCGAGTAGGCGGCGCGCACGAAGAAGCCGAGGCCCTCGTCGTCCTTGCCGGATTCCCGGTACAGGGTCTGGTCGTAGATCGCGTAGAACCCCGCATTGCCGCGCAGCGGGCGGCCGATGCCGGTGGCGTTCGGGTCTGCCAGCGGTACCCCGGTTATGTCGTAGCGCAGGCTGTCGAACCGGCCGAAATGCTGCCAGCCGCCGAACGTGATGTCGCCGGGCAGGCCTTTGGCTCCCGGCTCGATATTGAACGCGTAGGTCGCCTCGGCGACGATCAGGGCTGGGTCGTTGGTTCGGAAATTCGTGCCGGTGCGGTTGAGCCGCTGCGCCTCCGGATCCTTGCCGGGCGGGTTCGCTCCCGCCGGATCGCCGTCATAGAGCCCGACCTGAAGCGAGAAGCCGTTGCCCGGCGCGTACTTCGCGCGGATCGCGGGCGCCGAGAGCGGATAGGCCGGCCCGCCGCTCGGCAGGTCGAGCCCGGTGATCGCCGGCCAGCCGAAGGTGGAGTTCACGAACAGGGTCGCGGTCTGGCTGACGAAGAACTCGGTGTCGGCCGCCTGCTGGCCGATCCGTAGGCCGAGCTGCCCGTCCATCAGGCTCTGATCGAACCACAGCACGTAGAGCCGGCTCGATGGCAGCGCTTCGATCACGCTCGTGGTCAGCAAGTCGCCGACATAGTAGCGCGACAGGCCGGTGCCGTGGATGAAGTAGGCATTGGCGTGGATCGTCGCGCCTTCCCAGCCAGCGAGTCGGTCGAGATCGAGGTTGAGCCGCAGGTTCAGGCGATCCTCGACGATCGCGCCCTGACGAAGACCTCCGGTCGGGTTGCCCAACAGGTCGGCGATGTAGGTCAGGCTGTACTCGATGCCGCGCGCTTTCAGCACCGGGCGCAAGCCCAGGGGATCGCCGAGCGGGCCCAGCGACGGCTCGATCGAACGGACATAACCGCCGGACGCCTGGCTGGTGCTCTCCGGCTGCGAGACCGAGATCCGCGGATCGGCGCCCGCACCCTCATAGACGGTCCGCACTCGCTGCTGCGCCGTGGCCGGCATGGCAGCCAGGGTGAGGCCGACGGCCAACCGAGGCAGACTCTTGAACGACATCGGCCGCTTCTGCACGATTGGCATCGGCGTTCCTAGCATGGGACGGGCCTCGCGAACCGTGATCCCTTGCGGCGGCCGCAGACTTGCCTAACGCTGCGGCCGGAACACCACAGGATCTTCGATGCTCGAGACCCCCGTCTTCTCCGACAGCGCCGTCGCGGCCCCCCACCACCTGGCCGCCTCGGCCGGCCGGACCGTGCTGGCGCAGGGCGGCAACGCCATTGAGGCGATGGTGGCGATGGCGGCCTCGATCGCCGTGGTCTACCCGCACATGAACAGCATCGGCGGCGACGGTTTTTGGCTGGTGCGCGAGCGCGGTGGGCGGGTGCGCGGCATCGAGGCCTGCGGGCCGGCCGGGCGCCTCGCGACGATCCAGCGCTACCGCGAGAAGGGTTACGACACGATCCCGTCGCGCGGCCCCGACGCCATGGTGACGGTGGCCGGCGCGGTCGGTGGCTGGGAACTCGCACTGGCGCTGTCCAAGGCGCTCGGCGGTCGCCTGCCCGTGGACGTGCTGCTCGCCGACGCGATCACCCAGGCCCGCGACGGGGTCCCGGTCTCACCGAGCGAGGAGCGCTACACGCCGCAGCCGGGCGACACCCTGCATGAGGCCCCGAACTTCGCCGCGACCTTTCTCAACGATGGCAAGCCCTACCGGGCCGGCGAGATCCGCAAGCTCTCGGCCCTCGGGGCGACCCTGGAGCAGCTCGCGCATGCCGGACTGGACGACTTTTACCGAGGCGATGTCGCCCACGAGATCGGCGCCGACCTGGAACGCTTCGACGCGCCGGTGACCCGGGCCGACCTCAAGGCCTACCAGGCGGTCGAGCGCAGGCCGCTGGCCCTGCGTCGGCGCGACGCCACGCTGTTCAACTTCCCGCCCCCGACCCAGGGGCTCGCGGCCTTGATCCTCCTCGGCCTGTTCGACCGATTGAACGTCTCCGCCCCCGAGAGCCTCGCGCACTACCACGGGCTGATCGAGGCGACGAAGCGCGCCTTCGCGATCCGCGACCGGGTGGTGACCGATTTCGGTCGCCTGCGCCACGACATCGAGGAGTTCCTGGCGCCGGCCTTCCTCGCTACGGAAGCCGCGCGCATCGACATGAAGCGCGCCGCAACGGTCCCCCTGCGCGATTCCCCCGGCGACACGGTCTGGATGGGGGCGATCGACCGCGACGGGCTGGCGGTCTCGTACATCCAGTCGGTCTATTGGGAATACGGCTCCGGGGTGGTTCTGCCGCGTACCGGCATCGACTGGCTCAACCGGGGCGTCTCGTTCTCCCTCGACCCGGCCGCCGTGAATCCGCTGGAGCCGGGCCGGCGCCCGTTCCACACCCTGATCCCGGCACTGGCCTGCTTCGACGACGGCCGGGTCTTGGCTTACGGCGCGATGGGTGGAGACGGTCAGCCCCAATTCCAGGCGCAGATCTTCTGCCGCTACGCCGATTACGGCTTCTCCGTCGCCGACGCGGTGGATGCCCCGCGGCTGCTCTACGGCCGGACCTGGGGGGCGCCTTCGCTCAGCGTGAAGGTCGAGGATCGGTTCGATCCGGCCATCCTGTCCGCTCTGGAGCGCATGGGCCACCAGATCGAGCCGGTCGGCGTACCCTACAGCGACACGCTGGGTCATGCCGGCATGCTCGTCCGCCGGGCCCGCGATGGGCGGATCGAGGCGATGCACGACCCGCGGTCCGACGGCGGCGCGTTGGGGTTCTGAATCGCGGGCGATCGCCGCTCGCGCGACGCCCTTTACCGGGCACATGCAGCGCCAGCGGAATGCGATCCTGGACCCAGCACACGATGACGCGAAGCCGCCGAAATATCGCTTCTCGATCGTGCCGCTGGGCGGCGTCTTCTGCGCTGAGTCCCGGATCACCGTCCACTGACGTTCCAGGCGCCCGGGAAAGGGTTGCGTTTCATTCGGGAAGGACGGTGCTGGCGGCCCCCTCGTCGTTCGACCGGAAACCGCGGTGATCTGCCGTTCGTCAGTCCGCCTGGACCAGCCAGCAGGAGGCGCGCAGGCTGACGATACCGCCCTCCGCGTGCGGGTGCAGGGCCGCGGTGACGGCGGCTTCGGCCCGGGCGCGCAGATCGGGCTCGGCCTCGCGGACGAGACGCGCCGTCGGCCCGAGATTGATGGCGACATGGGCGGCGGCCTCCGCCGCCTCGGTATCGGTGGTCCCGCGGCCGAGCACCACGTCCCGGTCGATCGCGTCGCAGGTCACGGTCCCGAAACCGGCGTCACGCAGCAGCGCGATCAGCCGCGCATCGTCGGCGAAGCGGAACGGACCGGGCGTATCCGGTTGCGGGGTCGGCGGGATCTCGGGCAGGAGCGGCAGCACCGCATCGCGCGGCACCGTCACCCAGAGGTTTTCCGGCAGCGCCCGCCAGCACAGGAAGGTCAGTCGCCCCCCGGGGTGCAGCATCCGGCGGATGTTGGCGAAGGCGCGGGCCGAATCCGGAAAGAACATCACGCCGAACCGCGACAAGGCCTGCCGGTAGGTTCCGAGATCGGCGTTCTCTACGTCCGCCTCGACGAATCGGATCGGTGCGGCACCAGGTGGTTCCGCCTCAGCCCGGCCCCAGGCGACTGCGAGCAGCGGCGCCGAGATGTCCGCGCCGGTCACGGTCCCCTGCTGACCGACCCGGCGGGCGGCCTCCAGGGTCGTGGTGCCCGAGCCGCATCCGATATCGAGCACGGATTGCCCCGACTGGAGCGTCAAGCGCGTGAACAGCGCCTCGGTGAGCGGTGCGAACACCGCGTCGAGCACCGCCTGATTGCGGGCCCAGCGGGTGCCGACCTCGCCGTTCCAGTATTCCGTCTGGGTGATGTCGCCGGCCATCGTCGTCTTCCCTCAGGCCGACGTGACGGCGACCGACAACGCGGGTTTGCGGTTCAGGGTCTGGAACACGACGCAGTAGCGCTCGGTCAGCTTGAGCAGCTGTGCGAGTTTGTCCTCGGACGCGTCGGTGTCCAACGCGAAGAACAGCCGAATGCTGCGGAAGCCCACCGGGGCTTCCTTGTCGACGCCGAGCGTTCCGCGAAAGTCGAGGTCGCCCTCCGCAATCACCGTGCCGGAGCGCAGCGGAATCTCGAGCGCCGTCGCCACCGCCTTGAGGGTCACGCCTGCGCACGCGACCAGAGCTTCGAGCAGCATGTCCCCGGAGCACAGTTCGAGGCCGGAGCCGCCGCTGGCCGGGTGGAGCCCGGCTTCCGCAATGGCGCGGCCGGTCTCGACCTTGCAGGCGATCTTGGTGTCGTCGAGGGTACCCTTGGCCTTCAGGGTGATCACCGCCGAATCCGGCGCCGTCCGGTACTGGTCCTTGATCGGAGCCTGGAGGGCTCGCAGAGCGGTGGCGTCCATGGCGTCGTCCTCACGGTTGATCTGTGCCGGCCGGCTCCTCTTGTGCGGGAGCGTCGCCCACGAGGTATAGGGTCGGCGCTCAGGGACGGGAAGCGCGGCCGGTCAGCGCCGCCACCGCGTCGGCCAGGGCATCGACCTGCGCGTCCGTGTGGGCCGCCGAGAATGCGACCCGCAACCGCGCGGTCCCGGCCGGTACGGTCGGGGGACGGATCGCCACGACCAGGAAGCCGGCCGCCTCCAGGGCCGCGGAGATGTCGAGCGCCGCCTGCGCGTCGCCGACCAGGACCGGCACCACGGCGCTCTCGGCTTCGGGCAGGCCGAGGCGGGCGGTGAAGCGTTGGGCCAGCGCCAGCGGCCGGGTGCGCCGGGCCGGTTCCTCTTCCAGGATCGCCAGGGCTTCCAGGGCCGCGGCGGCCGAGGCCGGGGGCAGGCCGGTGGTGTAGACGAAGCTCCGGGCGCGGCTGGTCATCAGGTCGATCACCGCCCGCGAGGCGCAGAGATAGCCGCCGTAGGAGCCGAGCGCCTTCGACAGCGTGCCCATCTCCAGCGGTGCCCGCGGCCCGTCCTCGACCACGCCGATCCCGTGGGCGTCATCGACCAGCGTCCAGGCGTCGAAGGCCTCCGCGACACCCAGCAGGTCGCCGAGCGGCGCCCGGTCGCCGTCCATACTGAACACCCGCTCGGTGAGCACCAGAGCGCGGGCGTGGTGCGGGCGGTGCGCGGCGAGTGTGTCCGCGAGGTCGGCCGGATCGTTGTGGCGGAAGGTCAGCACCGTGGCGCCCGACAGCCGCGCCCCCGCCCACATGCAGGCATGGGAGAGTTCATCCAGCACCACGAGGTCGCCGTGTCCGGCGAGCGCCGGGGTGATTCCGAGATTGGCGAGGTAGCCGCTGCCGAACACCAGGGCGGCCTCGGCGCCCTTGTGGCGAGCGAGTCCCTCCTCCAGGGCGCCCAGATAGGGATGGTCGCCGGTGACGAGGCGCGAGCCGCCCGCCCCGGCCCCGTAGCGGCCGGCGGCTTCCTGCGCGGCTCCGATCACCCGCGGATGATGCGACAGGCCGAGATAGTCGTTGCACGAGAACGAGACGAGCGCCCTGCCCCGGCGCGACGCCGCGGCCCCTGTGCCGCGCTCGGTCGGCGTGAGCCGCCGCCGCAGGCTGCCGGCTTCCAGGGCGTCGAGTTTGGTGCGGGCGAAGGCGTCGAGGCTGTCCATCGGGTGGGTGATGGGGCCGCGGGGGCGGTGGATGTCAAGGTGCCGAGCGGCGCGGAGCCGCAGAAGTCACGCTCGGGCGATTTCGGGCGCCTAGGCGTGGAGGCTTCGTCGGCACAGAACAAACATTACTCGCCATTCGCCTGTCTTACCGTCTCCGGTGGATCAAAGCGGCTTCGGCGGGTTCACGCGCCGCATCGCGCGTCTGCTTGACCACTTCGGCCTTGCCGCCCATCCCTCCGCCATGACGTCCGATCGACCCTCGAAACAGAATCTCTGGCGCCCCTACACGCAGATGCGCGTGGCCGCTCCGCCCCTGAAGGCGGTGGCGACGCTTGGCAGCCGCATCATGCTGGCCAATGGCCGCGAGCTGGTGGACGGCATCGCGTCCTGGTGGACGGCGGTGCACGGCTACAACCATCCCCACATCGCCCGGGCCGTAGCCGGCCAGCTGGCGCGGATGCCGCACGTGATGTTCGGCGGCCTCACCCATGCCCCGGCGGAGCGGCTGGCGTCACGTCTCGCCGCGCTGCTGCCGGGGGACCTCGACCACGTGTTCCTGAGCGATTCGGGCTCGGTCGCCGTCGAGGTCGCCCTGAAGATGGCGGCCCAGATGTGGCTCAATCGCGGGGTGAGCGGCCGGACCAAGGTTCTGGCGTTCCGGGGCGGCTATCACGGCGACACGATGGGGGCGATGTCGGTCTGCGACCCCGAGGAGGGCATGCATCGCCGCTTCGGCGCCTACCTGCCGAGCCAGGTTTTTTGTGACCTGCCGAGGAGCCTGGCCGAGACCGAGGCGCTGGATGCGGCTCTGGCCGCCAATCGTGAGACGCTGGCCGCCGTGATCGTCGAGCCGCTGGTCCAGGGCGCGGGCGGCATGGTCTTGCACCCGCCGGACGTGCTGGCGACCGTCGCACGCCTCGCCCGCCGACACGGCCTGCCGCTGATCGCCGACGAGATCTTCACCGGGTTCGGGCGCACCGGCAGCCTGTTCGCCTGCGAGCAGGCCGGGATCGTGCCGGACATCCTGTGCCTGTCGAAGGCGCTCACCGGCGGCACCATGGCGCTGGCGGCCACGATCGCCCGGACGGAGGTGTTCGAGGCGTTCTGGTCCGAGGATCCGGCGGCAGCCTTGATGCACGGCCCGACCTTCATGGCCAATCCGCTGGCCTGCGCGGCGGCCAATGCCAGCCTCGACCTGTTCGAGACCGAGCCGCGCCTCGATCAGGCCAGCGCCATCGCCCGCCGGCTCGCGGATGGGTTGTCCGGCCTGAAGGGCTTGCCCGGGGTGGCGGATGTCCGCGTGCTGGGCGCCATCGGGGCGGTGCAGTTCACGGCGCCGCCCGACCTCGCCGCCCTAAAGGCCGGCTTCCTCGACCGGGGCGTCTGGGTGCGGCCGTTCGGCGACATCGTCTATCTCACCCCCGCCCTGACCATTCCGGACGCCGATCTCGACCGGCTGATCGAGGCCGTCGTCGGCGTCGTCTCCGAGCGGGCCGCGGCGCTCGCCTGAGCGCATCCGCCACACGATCCCGCGAGCCGTCGCCACGCCGCCCTGCAACCTGGAACCGTTTCTGCCGTTGGCTCACCGCTGACAACGCGTGCGGCGGCCCTCGCGGTCGGACGCTGCCGGAGGGAGTACACAGTGGCGAGCGAGCAGACGGTTTCGGGCGGCGATCGGCCGGTGATCCTCCTCGTCGAGGACGAGGCGCTGACGATCATGGACCTCGGGGACGTGCTGGAGGATGGCGGTTACGACACGGTGCAATGTGCCTCCGCCGAGCGGGCGCTCAGCATCCTGCAGGCGCGGCCTGACATCTGTGGCCTGGTGACGGACGTCCAGCTCTCGGGAAAGACCGACGGCTTCGACCTGGCGAGCGCGGTGGCCGAGGCCCGCCCGCAACTGCCGATTCTCATCGTGTCCGGGCGGGCCGCGCCCGATCCGGCACGGATGCCCGCCCATGCCGACTTCATCGCCCGTCCGTGCACGGGCGAGGACATCCTTGACCGGCTGAAGCGCTTGATGCCCTGTTGAGTGCAGGGCGTTTTCGGCCCCCGTCATCGCACCGTCACCGGCCCGCGCCACAGGAACCCGGGCGGCCTCGGGACGGGAGTGGACGGTGCAGGTTCAGGATGGTCCGGCGGCCGCCGGCATAGATGCGGGCGCTCCGGTGGGCGACAAGCAGAAACGTGATCGCGAGACCAAGGACGCGGGTGCGTCCGAAGGATCGTCCAAGAAGATGCGGCCGCCCGGCGTGCGCAGCGTCGGCTGGGCCCTGGTGCAGGCCGCGCGCCTGCACCGCGCGCGCACCGGTGACCGGCTGGCCAAGCTCGGCCTGTTCGCCGGGCAGGAACAGGTGGTCCAGGCGCTCGCCGCCGCCGGCACCATGACGATGGGCGACCTCGCCGCCCTCCTGCGGGTCCGCCCGCCGACCGCGTCCAAGACGGTCACCCGGCTCGCGGCTCTCGGCATCGTGGAGCGCCGGGCCGAATCGGGTGACGGCCGCGTCGTGCGGGTGCAGCTCACCGAGGCCGGCTTGGCGAAGGCCGAGGCCATCGAGCGGATCCAGGAGGATGTCGAGGCCGAGTTGCTCGACCATCTCGACAAGACCGACCGGCGCCGCCTGCGCAAGCTCCTGCGCAAGGCCGCCCGCGGCCTCGCCGAGGCGGCCGGCGCCTCCGGTCAACTCACCGATGTCGACGCGGAGATCGATGCCGAGGCCGAGGACGAGGTCGAGGCGATCCCGGTCTGACGGGCTACCGGCTCAGGCCGCCCGGTGCCAGGCCGGGAACGGGTCCGGCAGGTCGCGATAGGCTTCGGGGTCGAACACCTCCCCGTAGCCGGCCTTCACCAGGCACGCATCCAGGGCCGCGATGAGCCTGTCCCGGTCCATGCCGGTGCCGATGAAGACCAGTTCCTGGCGCCGGTCGCCCCAGACCTCGCTCCAGACCGCGTCGAGTCGCTCCCGGAACTCGGGCGCCTCCGGCCAGCGCCGGCGCGGCACCGCCGACCACCAGAACCCCATCGCGGAGATCCGCGCCACCGCGCCGGCCAAGGAAAAGTCCCCGACTCAGTCCGGCCGCGTCGCCCGTCAGAAATGGCCCTTGGCCCGGATCAGGCCCGGCCAGGTCGCGTTGACGAAGGCGTTGAACAGCTCCGGATCGAACGGCCGCCGGGCCCGGTAGACGAACGACGAGATCCCGTATTCCTCGGTCTCCGGCACGTGATCGTGGGCGCCGTACAATTCCTGGAACCAGAGTGGGTGGCTCTGCGCCTTCGCCTCGTCGAACAGCCCGGTATCGAGGACCGCGTCGAGGGGCGCACGCCCGTAATCGACCTCCAGGATGCGGGCGTCGGCGTTCAGGCCGCGCACCACCGCGCGGACCAGGGCGCGGTGCGCCTCCGAGACGTGGCGTGCCTTGTTGATCACCACCACGTCGGCGAACTCGATCTGCTCCACCAGCAGGTCGACCAGGGTGCGGGTATCCTTGGCGCCCGCGGACTCGCCGCGCTCGCGCAGGAAGGCGGCCGAGCCGTAATCCTTCAGCAGGTTCACGGCGTCGACCACTGTCACCATCGTGTCGAGGCGGGCGAGATCCGAGAGCGAGCGGCCGGCCTTGTCCCGGAACGCGAAGGCCGAGGCGCTCGGCAGTGGCTCGGCGATGCCGGTGCCCTCGATCAGCAGGTCGTCGAACCGCCCCGCCTCGGACAGGCGGCGGACCTCGTTCAGCAGGTCGTCCCGCAGGGTGCAGCAGATGCAGCCGTTGGTCATCTCCACCAGCGTCTCGTCGGTCCGGGAGAGGTCGGCGCCGCCGGCCCGCACGAGGTCGGCATCGATGTTCACCGCGCTCATGTCGTTGACGATCACGGCGACCCGGCGGCCGTCGCGATTGTTGAGCACATGGTTGAGCAGGGTCGTCTTGCCGGCTCCCAGGAACCCGGACAGCACGGTGACGGGAAGGCGGGGATAGGGCTTGGTCATACACAAAACAAAACGTTATAACGTCTCAAAATCAAGCGCGGCCGGAATCTGGCGCGCCGGGCTGGCGGGCCCGCGTGTTGTAATGGTGTAACGTTTCCGGCTGATCGCGATGGGAGGCGCGATCGGCACTTGCGTCCATCCCGTGTGGAGCGTGAATGAAACGATATAACACTGTGTGAGTCACGATGACACCGACCCTCCGCCTCGCCGCCCTGGCCGGCACGATCCTGTCGGCCCCGGTCTCTGCCGGCCTGCTCGCCGCTCCGGCGCGGGCGCAGCCGGCCGTCGCCCTCGACGAGATCAGCGTCACCAGCCCCAGCCCGATCCAGACCGGCCATCCCACGGTCGGGAATGCGGCCCCGCTCCAGACCGGCATCCTGCCGGTGGCGACCAACACCTTCTCACCCGTCACCGTGGTGACTCAGGACCAGATCGCCCGCGACCAGCCCCGGACCCTGGGCGACGCCTTGTTCGACCGGCCCGGCATCTCGTCCACCACCTACGCGCCGGGCGCGGCCTCGCGGCCGATCATCCGCGGCCTCGACAACGCCCGGGTGCGCATTCAGGAGAACGGCATCGTCAACGGCGGCGTCTCGGATCTCGGCGAGGACCACGCGGTGCCGGTGAACCCGCTGGTCTCCGACCGGATCGAGGTGATCCGCGGTCCCGCGACCCTGCGCTACGGCTCCGGGGCCATCGGCGGCGTGGTCTCGGCCGACAACAATCGGGTGCCGACCTTCATCCCGGCCAACGGCGTGCAGGGGCAGGTCACCAGCGGCTTTTCCAGCGTCGACAACGGCCGGCTCGGCGCCGCCACGGTGGATGCCGGGGCCGACGGGATCGCAGTCCATGCCGACGGGTTCCGGACCGCCAGCGACAGCTACGCGATCCCCGGCGGCATTCAGCGCAACTCCTACAACGAGTCGCAGGGCGGCGCGGTCGGCATCTCGGCGATCGGCGACCGCGGCTTCGTCGGCCTCTCGTTCAGCCACTACGACGCGATCTACGCGATCCCGGGGGGCGTCGCCGAGCAGGACCGCACCCGTCTGACCCCGAACCAGGACCGGGTCCTGTCGCGGGGCGAGTACCGGCCGCTGGACGGCCCGTTCGAGGTGATCCGCTACTGGGCGGGCTACTCGGTCTACCGCCACAACGAGGTCGGCATCGGCGAGGACGGGATCGAGGGCGTCCAGGCGATCTTCAAGAACCGCGAGGCCGAGGAGCGCCTGGAACTCCAGCACGTCCCGGTCGACACGCCGTTCGGCCGGCTCACCGGCGCACTCGGCTTCCAGTCGGACCGGCGGGTGATCAACACCCAGCTCGAATCGTTCCTGCCCAAGACCGAGTCCCGGGCCAACGCGGTCTACCTGTTCGAGGAATTGGAACTGCGCCCCGGCACGCGGCTGCAGGCGGCCGGCCGCTACGAGGTGGACCGGCTGTCGAGCATCGCGGCGCAGTTCCCCGCGGACTACGCCCCGGTCGATGGGCAGGATCCGTTCCAGTACGCCCGGACCCGGCGCTTCGCCCCGAAGAGCGCCAGCATCGGCGCCCTCCAGGACCTGCCCTTCGGCTTCGTGGCGAGCCTCAACGGCTCCTATGTCGAGCGCGGGCCCACCGGCTACGAGCTGTTCTCGCAGGGGCCGCACGATGCCACCGCGACCTTCGAGATCGGCAATCCGGACCTCAAGAAGGAGCGCGCCCGCACGGTGGAGGCCAGCATCCGCCGCGCGGAGGGGCCGCTGCGCCTCGACGCCACCGGCTACTACACGCGCTATACCGGCTTCATCTACCGCAACTTCACCGGGCTCGCTTGCGACGACGACTTCGCGTCCTGCGGCAGCGGCACCGAGAACCGGCAGATCGTCTACCAGCAGCAGAACGCCACCTTCTACGGCGCCGAGATCATCGGCCAGTACGATCTCCTGCCGGTCGGCGACGGCTTCGCCGGCGTCGAGGCGCAGTTCGACTTCGTGCGCGCCCAGTTCGACAACGGCACCAACGTGCCGCGCATCCCGCCCTACCGACTCGGCGGCGGCGTCTACCTGCGGGCGGACGGCTGGTTCGCACGGGTGAACCTGCTCCACGCCTTCGACCACCAGGCGACTGCCCTGTTCGAGACCCCCACCCCCGGCTACGACGACCTGCGCGCCGAGCTGAGCTACACCAAGGCGGTCGATCCGGCGGTCTATGGCGCGAGCGCGATCACCCTCGGGGTGCAGGGCCGGAACCTGCTCGACGCCGACATCCGCAACTCGACCTCGTTCAAGAAGGACGAGATCCTGCTGCCGGGCCGGAACATACGGTTATTCTTGACCGCACGGTTCTAGGGACGGTTTTCGGCGGCGGCAGCGCCGGATACGGTTCTCACGCGACGGCCCGTGATCCCCTCCATCATTGCGAGCGCAGCGAAGCAACCCGGTGTGGCGTCTCGCGCGGCGAAGTCGCGCTGCCCTGGGTCATTTCGCTTCGCTCGTGATGACGGTGGGGGCTGAGCTGACGGCGGCACGCGGCCGGAACCGGATGAGACGAGGTGCGGTGCGCCGGATGGCGTGAACCCGGGCGCTCGCGCGGCTATCATCGCGCAACCCCGATGGCCCGGACCGGACGACACCACCATGGCGAACGCACCTGCACCGATCCGAGTCGGCCTGATCGGCTACGGCTATGCCGGCAAGACCTTCCACGCCCCGCTGATCCGGGCGGTTCCGGCGCTCGACCTCCGGGTTGTCGGCTCGCGCGACCCGGCCAAGGTCCGGGCCGACCTGCCCGGTCTGGCCGTCATGGCCGATCCCGCCGCGGTCGCCGCCTCGGACGGCGTCGATCTCGTGGTGATCGCGTCCCCCAACGACACGCACGCGCCCCTGGCCCGGATCGCCCTGGAGGCCGGCAAGCACGTGGTCATCGACAAGCCCTTCACCCTCGACCTCGCCGAGGCGCGCGGCCTGGTCGCGCTGGCGCGGCGCCACGGCGGGAAGCTGTCGGTGTTCCACAACCGGCGCTGGGACAGCGATTATCTGAGCGTCCGGAAAGCCATCGCGGACGGCCTCGTCGGCAAGGTCCAGCATTTCGAATCGCATTTCGACCGGTTTCGCCCGCAGGTCCGCGACCGGTGGCGGGAGGGGGCCGGACCGGGAAGCGGGATCTGGTACGATCTCGGCCCACACCTCGTGGATCAGGCATTCCAACTGTTCGGCCTGCCCGACCTGGTGAGCGCGAACCTGGCTCGGCTGCGCCCTGGCGCGCTGTCAGACGACTGGGCCCACGTGGTGCTAGACTATCCGGACCTACGCGTGGTCCTGAACGCCAGCATGCTGGTCGCCGGCGGATCGCCCCGCTTCGTCGTCCACGGTGAGGCCGGCAGCCTCGTCAAGGAGCATCCCGACGTACAGGAGCAGCAACTTCTGGCCGGCATGGCTCCGGGGGCCCCGGGTTGGGGCCAGGATCCGGACAGGATCGCGATCCATGACGGGCGCGGCGGCGTGAAGCGCCTGCCCGCCTTGGCCGGAGACCAGCGCGGGTTCTACCAAGACCTCGCTCAGGGGATCGCCCATGGCGGCGTCGATCAGACCCCCGCGCTGGACGCGCTCCAGGTCATGGCCTGCATCGAGGCGGCCCTGATCTCGGCGCGGACCGGGACGGTGGTGGCGCTGCCGCTCGCGCCGGAGGAGCGACACGCGTCCCAGTTCGCGGGGGATGGCGCCATATCCCTTTCTTGAAGTCGAGGAACGCAGCCAAACTTGAGGCGAGGCCATGTAACCGAATGCGGCTCGTCGCAGTGGCAAAGGGTTGCACCGCCCAAGCACATGACCCGCCATTTCAGGGCGTCGCAGGCGCGCCCGGAATTCAGGACCGGCGACGGTGCAAAAGCCTGTTCCACCTGTGGTTCTAGATTCCGGGCTCCGCTCTGCGGCCACGGAATGACGGGCTGATTTACCGGAGTTGCCTCCGCTCAGCGAGTCAGCGGCGAAAAAATCCGTCCGAGGCGCCGCCAGCCCGCGACGATCCCGGTGACTGCGATCACGGCGGCGAGCAGGTTCAGGAGCCACTGCCCTGCGTCGCGCAGGGCGGGCCGTCCGGTCAGGAACGGTAGGTCGAGGCGGTGGGGCGCATCGAACAGCCAACGGTTGATCCGGCCCGAGCGGTCGAGGCGCTGCAGGAGAGTGCCGTCGCGCGGGTCGATATGAAGCCAGGTCGCGTCCGGATCGTCGAAGCGCAGGCGCAGGACCGGCAGGGGCCGCGGGTCCGTCCCATGCGGATACCAGTAGGCATCGTACGCGCCGAGCAGGCCCGCCGCCTGCACTTGTCCCGCGGGAATCGCGTCCGCGGCGGCGGCGGTAAGGGACGCCGTGTCCGGACCGGGGCCGCCGTCCGGCGCGACCGCGC
>NZ_VRVD01000003.1:0-44169 GCF_008040015.1 Methylobacterium sp. WL18
CTCGCCGAGCCGCCGGCTGCCCTGTGCGCCGGCCGCGAAGGCGGTCTCGTCCGCCTCTGCCACCGGATCTGCCGCCGCCTGCCGCGCCACGGTGTAGCCGCGACGACCACCGCTGCGCCCTCCCCCGTCGAGCAGTCGCGTCACGACCGCCAGCCGGGCTTCGAGGTCCGCCGCCGTGTCGGCCAGCACTTCGACGAGGTTCACGCCTTCGGCGGGACCCTCGGGATCGTCCGGGAAATAGGCGCTGACCTCGTCCCAGACGATGTCACCCCGGGCGAGCGCTAGCACGCGGGAATCGATCGTCTCGATGGAGGCGGCCTCGACTGCGACCAGGGTTCGGGCATCGCGCAGGGCGGCGTCGAAGCTGTCGTAGCGCACGTTGACGAGGGCGGCGTAGCGCGGGATCGGCAGCACCGACAAGGTGGCTTCGGCGATCAGCCCGAGCGTCCCCTCCGACCCGCAAATGACCGCGTTGAGGTCGAACTGGCCCTCGGCATCCCGGACATGGGCGAGGTCATAGCCGGTAAGGCAGCGATTGAGCTTGGGGAAGCGCGCTTCGATCAGCGCGGCGTTTCGCGTGACCACATCATCCACGACGCGGTGGATCTCCCCCACCCGGTCTGGCCGCGCCGATACGGCCGCCAGCTCCTCCGCGCCGAGGGGCTGGGAGATCCAGACCTGCCCGTCGGTCAAGACTGTGGTCAGCGCTCGGACGTGGTCGCGAGTTTTGCCGTAGAGGCACGAGCCCTGCCCGCAGGCGTCAGTGGAAACCATACCGCCGATGGTCGCCCGGTTCGAGGTCGAGAGTTCGGGGGCGAAGAACAGGCCGTGCGGGGCCAGCGCCCGGTTGAGCTGGTCCTTCACCACCCCGGCCTCGACGCGCACGGTTCGGGCGGCGACATCGATCTCCAGGATGCGGTTCATGTGCCGCGAGGTGTCAACCATCAGGCCGCCGCCCAGGGACTGCCCGTTGGTCCCGGTGCCGCCGCCGCGCGGGGCGATCCGCACTTCCGAGAAGCGCGGGTCGGCCAGCAGCGTGCCGATCCGGACGAGATCGTCCCGGTCCCGGGGGAACGCCACCGCCTCGGGCCTGATCTGATAGATCGAGTTGTCGGTGGCCAGGACCGTGCGGTCTGCGATTCCCCCCGCCAGCTCCCCCGCGAAACCCCGGACCCGGAGTTCTACCAGGAACGACGCGTAGAGCGGCGCGGAGGCGGGCAGATCGGTGAGGGCGGGGATCATGACACTCGCTCGGGAGGGGGCCGCTGCCGGAGCGCTAACGGATCGCCGGGGTGCCAGCGGTCTCGACGGGCTCGACCACCAACAGCATCACCGCGAGCGCCAGCAGCGACGAAGCGCCGAGGAACAGAAACACCGCGTCCCAGCTGTAGGCGTCGAGGAGCAGCCCGGTGACGAACGGGAATAGCGCGCCGCCGGCTTGCCCGCCGGTGTTCACCACCGAGACGGCCAGGGGATAGGCGTCCTTTGTCGTCAGCCCAGCGGGGTACACCGTGAAAGATGAGTACCCGACGTTGAGCAGGAAGCCGGTGAGGAACAGCAGGATCGCCAGCGTCACCGGCTCGTTCGGCGCGTGGATCAGCGCGTACATCATGAACACGGTCGAGACCGTACTGATGAGGATGGTCGGCTTGCGCCGCTTGCCGACGATCCGGTCGGAGAACAGGCCGCCCATGATATTGCCGAGCACGCCCCCAACGAACGGGGCCGAGGCGACGAACCCGACATTCATCAGCGAGAAGTGCTTGACGGTGGACAGGTAGGTCGGCAGCCACGCGAGGATCACGTTGATGATGCCGGTCATCATCAGGTAGCCGATGGCGAGCCCCCAGATATTACCGGAGCGGAACGTCTCCTTGGCGGTGGCGATGGGCCGGACCGGCCGTCCCCGGATCACCCGGTCGAGGCGCGCGAAGCGCGGCTTAGCGGGCGCGGTCTGGGCCTGAGCCGGATCGGTCGGCCGGCTCGTGGGCTGGCTGGCGATATGAGCGGCCTCGGCCGGGGACACGAAGCGGCTGCGAGCCGGCTCATCTACCACCAGGAAGTACCAGAGCACGGCGAACACCATCCCCGGCAGAGCGCAGATAAAGAAGACGTATTCCCAGCCCAGCGTCGCGATGATCAGCGCGCCGAGCGGCGGCACGATCACCGGGCCGAACTTGGCGGCGGCGAGGAACAGGCCGACCGCGGTGCCCTTCTCCTGTGCGGGGAACCACCTGTTCATGGTCGAGAGCATCGTGACCGGCAGCGGCGCCTCGGCGAAGCCGAGGGCGAGCCGGTTAAGCTTCATCGCCAGCGCCGAGCCGGTAGTGCCGAGTAGCCCGGTGAACAGCGAGGTCAGGAGCATGAAGATCGGGAAGATGGTCCGCGTGCCGAGCCGCTTCACCAGCAGGCCCGCCGGGATCTGCATCACCGCGTAGCCCACAAAGAACAGGCTGACGACCGCCCCGGCCTCGGTGTTGGTCATCGCGAACTCCTTCTTCACGAAGGGGAGCACGATGCCGATGTTGGCCCGGTCGGCGGCGGCCAACGTGTAGACGATGAAGATGAGCCCCATCACGACCCAGCGGTATCGGGTCATCCGCTCGGTCACGGGGATCGCCCCCGCCGTGGTTGCGCCTCTGGCCATGATTGTTTCCTCCGATGGCTCGCCGCGCATCGTCAGAGCACTTTTTGCGCGCTCTCGACCCTTCCAGTCGGGGTCGTTCATTCGATGTCGGCTATCTTGATTTCGGCTAGTGGAATGGTAGTTAGAATATGCGGGCTCGATTATCGGGCCCGACGCTTCGTTTGCGTAAGCTTTGCTATGATAAATCTGATTTTTGCCGCGAGCGGCGAATGAAATAATTTACGCACGGCTCAAATTTGCGAAAATCTACTTGGTTCGGCTATGCCTGATGCAGTTCTATTTGGCGTATGCGCCCTTGTAGGTGCCATCGCGGACGCTCCGAAGGATCGCCTCCTCTTTGGCCTCCTGTTCCCTCACGGCGCGGATAAGAGCGTCGGCAAGGTCCGGCGGGAAGGCGACGACGCCGTCCTCGTCGCCGACTACGATATCCCCCGGCTGGACGACCATGCCGCCGATCGAGACCGGCTTGCCCAACTGACCAGGCCCGTTCTTGTAGGGACCACGATGAATTGCGGTGCGGGCGAAGACCGGGAAGTCCGAGCGGGCCAGGACCGCCGCATCACGAACCGCGCCGTCGATCACAATCCCGGCCGCGCCGCGGCTTTGCGCGATCTCGGCGATGATCTCGCCGACCAGGGCCCTCGTCGTGTCGCCGCCCCCGTCGATCATCAGGACATCGCCGGGGCGGAAGGCGTCCAGTGCCCGATGAATGGCTTGGTTGTCGCCGGCGGCGGTTCTGATGGTGAAGGCCGGCCCGGCCATGATCCCACCCTTGTGGAACGGGCGCAGGCCGAGTGCGCCGGGCAGGCGATCCAGGTTGTCGCTGATGACGGCCGTGGCCACGCCCGCGAACAACCGCGCCGGGCAAGCTTCAGCCACACGCTCCTGATTTGCCATCCAATCCTCCCTTGATTGCCATCATCATACAATAAAAGTACATTATGTCAAGCTGTGCCGAACTTGCGCCCGAAAAGTCGGCATTTTGATACATAAAATGTACATTCTGGCAGCCTGCCTTGCCGGCATCCCGGATCGTTCGCTAGGGTCGAGCGCACAAGCGGAAGGGTGATCGGCCATGGCGGAGGGACAGGACCGCGCGTACGACGTGCTGCGACTGAGGGTCGTGAGCGGTCTCTACGCGCCTGGTTTCCATCTCCGCGAGGAGCCACTGGCGCGCGAGTTCGAGCTCAGCCGCACCCCGATCCGGGCGGCCCTGCGCCGCCTGGTCGAGGACGGCCTTGCGACGGCGGATGCCGGGCAAGGCATCCATGTCGCGGAATGGAGCGATGCCGACGTCGAGGAGACGTTCCGCCTGCGCATCCTGCTCGAGGCCCACGCGACCGAGCTGGCGGTGGCGCGGGGTGGCGGCGCTTTAGTCGAGCAGCTGGAGGAGAGCAATCGCAGCATGGCGGCGGCCATTGCCAGGGGCGGAGACGCGGCCATTACCGAAATTCAGGCCATCAACCGCGACTTCCACCGGACCCTGCTGGCCTTCGCGGGCTCGCCCCGGCTGCGCGCGATCCTGGAGCCGATGATCGACATGCCCGTCGTGATCCGGTCCTTCTACCTCTACACGCCGGCGGAACTGCTACAGAGCCTCCACCACCACCAGGACATCGTGATCGCGGCCCGCCTGCGGGACGCGGGACTGGGGCGGCAGGCGATGCAGCTTCATCTCACCATGTCGCAGGCGCGCGTTCAGATGCACCGCGCGGCGTGGCGACAGCCCACGCGGGAAGGCGGCGCGTCCGGACACGCCGAGCCACACCCAGGACCGGCGGGCCGGCGGCCGGTGGCGGCGATCGACGCGCGGTGAGCGCGCCGCCTCACTGGACGTAGGAGGCCGGGTCCGGGTTGTCGGTCGGCTGGGCGTAGGCACGCTTCAGCTCCGGCGACATCGGGACGTTGTAGGTGATCCCGCACGGCGGCGTCGGCGACAGGAACCACTTGTCCTAGAGGGCGGTGATCTCGGGGCTGCGGTAGAGGTCGGCGTTGGTCAGGTCGACCAGCCCCTCACCGAGAGTGATGGTCCCAATCTCGCCCGCGATGGTGCGCCGCTTCGCGAGGTCGGGCTCGCGGGTGAAGCGGTCGAATTGGCTGAACATGCGCGGGTCGCACATGAACCCGGAACTCGCCGATGTAACCGCGCCCAAGAGCTTCCCGCTGGAGGCAGCGGGCGTCGCGGATGCGGCCGACATCACACCCTTCGGTGGCTGGCACCGCTACATGGCCGGCCCTGCCGCGGCGCAGCCGATTTGGCGATGCCGAAAAGCTTGGAACTCAAGGATTGGCGAGGCCCGTCCCTTAAGCGTCCGCACTGGTCCGGCAGTGTCCGCTTACGCGGCGTTGGCACGGCAAGCTCAATGACCGAGATGGGCGCAAAGCCGACGATACGTCATGGCGTGAGCGCAGTTGTTCTCGAAAGCTATCACCACTTTCGCCTGCGTGAGGACCACTTCTGCAGCTCAGCCTGGGTGTGGTCACATGCGGCGACGGTCATGCTCGATCGCAAACACATGGCTGTAGAGGTTGGCCACCCAGCTCCGCCCTTCCACCGTCAAATCGAGAAAGCGCACCGCGTCGCCGATGACCGGTTCGATCTTGCCCCAGAAGAACGCCGGATACCGCTCCGCGAGGTCGGCCGGGCTGGCATAGCCGAGTTGGGCGTCGAGGCCGACCTCGGCGAACTCGTGGAACAGCGCGTTCAGTTTGCGTGGGTAGAGCGGATCACCGAGTTGCCCGATTAGGTCCGCCGCACGCATCAGGCCAGCTTCGGTCCCAGTCTCCCGGTGCTCATCGTCCGCGGGCACGGGGAAGCGGGTCAACTCGATGGCCCGCATCACCCGCTGCGCATCGACGAGATCATGCGTGCCGAAGCGCTCCTGCACCGCCAGCTTCGAGCGTTCGATGTGGTAGGGCGCCAACGCCGCGTCCGAGGCGCCGCGCGGCAAACCGATGGTCGTGCCCTGCGCGTCGATGACGAAGGCGTTCGCCCGGTCACCTGAGCAGACACCGCGCACGTAGCCGATGTCGTGATACAGGGCGGCCAGGATCATATGCAGCCAATCCTCCGGCGTGATGCCCTTGTCGAGGAAGCGGCCGCGCAGGATGTCCTGAGCCACGAGGGTGACGAGGGCGGTGTGGTCGCCATCGTGGTAAAGCGCATCGCTGCCGACGATGCGCTCGATGGTCAGACGTGCGGACGCCTCGATCACCTCGGCGAAACGTGGTTCACGACTGCTGAAGGTGCGCTGGTAGGTGAGCGCGAGGTGCTCGCCAAGCGCGTCGGCCAGCATCTTCGTCACGTCGAACATGACTGGTCTCTCACAAATCGAGCAAACGACCACACGGCCTGCTGTGTCGATCAGCATCATGACATCAAGTGAGCGGCGGCCCATATTTAGCAAAGCGCCCAGCGAAATGTCGGGGCGTCAGACTCCGGGGCAGGCTCGTAGGATCTCATAGCCGTCGTGACTGCGCGCGCATTCCCCGGCTCGGCCGGTCCCGAGATCGAGGCGCTGGCCGGTACCATCGAGCGCGTCACCTTCCACAGCCCCGAGACCGGCTTCTGCGTGCTCAAGGTCCAGGCCCGGGGCAAGCGCGACCTCGTCCCGGTGATCGGTCACGCCCCCGCCATCGCGGCCGGCGAGTGGATCACCGCCACCGGCATCTGGCACACGGATCGCCAGCACGGCGTGCAGTTCAAGGCCGACACCCTCAAGGTCACGCCGCCCACCGGGGTCGAGGGCATCGAGAAATACCTCGCCTCCGGCCACATGCGCGGCATCGGTCCGGCCATGGCCAAGCGCATCGTCGCGGCGTTCGGCGAGGGCACGTTTGAGATCATCGAGGCCGAGCCGCAGCGGCTGCCCGAGGTCGCCGGCATCGGCCCGAAGCGCGCCGCACGCATCATCGCCGGCTGGGCCGAGCAGAAAGCGGTGCGCGAGATCATGCTGTTCCTGCACGCCCACGGCGTTGGCACGGCACGGGCGGTGCGGATCTTCAAGACCTATGGGCACGACGCCATCGTGGTCATGACCGAGGATCCGTATCGGCTGGCCAAGGACATCCGCGGCATCGGCTTCAAGACCGCCGACGCCATCGCGATGAAGCTCGGGCTGACCCCGGAGGCGCCGCAGCGGCTGCGCGCAGGCATCTCGTTTGCCCTGCAGACGGCGACCGACGGCGGACACTGCGCGCTCCCTGTGGTGGAACTGATCAAGCTCGCGGGCGACCTCCTCGGCGTCGAGGCGGCGCTGATCCGCTCGGCGTTGCTCGACGTGCTGGAGACCGGCGAGGTCGTGCAGGACATCCTCGGCGACAAGGCGTGCATCTTCCTGGCTGGGCTGCACGCCGCCGAGCGGATGATCGCCGAGCGGCTGCTCCGCCGAACGAAGGGCACACCGCCCTGGCCCGAGATCGACCTCGCCCGGGCTCTGCCCTGGGTCCAAGACAAGACCGGCAAGACGCTCTCGCCCTCGCAAGGGGAAGCCGTGCGGCGGGTGCTCGGCGCCAAGCTCGCGGTGATCACCGGCGGTCCGGGCGTGGGCAAGACCTCGACGCTCGACACGATCCTGCGGATCCTGCGGGCGAAGGGCGTGCAGGTGCTGCTTGCCGCCCCGACCGGCCGGGCGGCCAAGCGCATGACCGAGCAGACCGGCCTCGAGGCCAAGACGATCCACCGCCTGCTGGAGATCGACCCGAAGCACGGCGGTTTCTCGCGCAACGAGGACAACCCGCTCGCCTGCGACCTGCTGGTGATCGACGAGACCTCGATGGTCGATGTGCCGCTGATGAACGCCCTGACCAAGGCGGTGCCGGAGCACGCCGCGCTGCTCCTCGTCGGCGATGTTGACCAACTGCCCTCGGTCGGGCCCGGGCAGGTGTTGGCCGACATCATCGCTTCGGGGGCTATTCCGGTGGCGCGGCTGACCGAAGTGTTCCGGCAGGCGGCCGAGAGCCGGATCGTCGTGAATGCGCACCGGATCAACGCCGGCAAGATGCCCGAGCCGGCTGCTCGGGGCGCGGACAGCGACTTCCATCTGATCGAGATCGACGAGCCCGAGCCGGCGATGGCGACACTGATCGAGGTGGTGACCAGACGCATCCCGGCGCGCTTCGGCCTCGATCCGGTCCGGGACGTGCAGGTGCTCACCCCGATGCAGCGCGGCGTGCTCGGTGCGCGCAACCTCAACCACGAACTCCAGGCGGTGCTGAACCCGAACCCCGCTCTCTCGGTGGAGCGGTTCGGCTGGCGCTTCTCACCCGGCGACCGAGTGATGGAGAGCCAGAACGACTACGACCGGGAGGTGTTCAACGGCGATCTCGGCACGGTGGCGCGCATCGACGAGGATGAGGGCGCGGTGATCGTCGATTTCGACGGCCGCGAGGTAGTCTACCCGTACGGCGAACTCGACACGCTGGTACCGGCCTACGCGACGACCATCCACAAGTCGCAGGGCTCGGAGTACCCGGCGGTGGTGATACCCCTCGCCATGCAGCACTGGACGATGCTGGCGAGGAACCTCCTGTACACGGGGGTCACTCGCGGAAAGCGGTTGGTTGTACTGCTCGGGCAGCGCAAAGCACTGGGCATCGCGGTCCGCGGCGGCAATACCAAGCCCCGCTGGACCAAGTTGCGCGCGTGGCTGGGTCATGCCGATCCCGTAGAAGCATCCCGACGATGAGGACGCGATGACGGATCTCGCCTTCGTCGTGCAGAAGCACGCTGCGCGCCGGCTGCACTACGATTTCCGGCTCGAGCTCGACGGCGTACTCAAGAGTTGGGCGTTGGCGCGTGGCCCGAGCCTGGTGGCGGGCGAGCGGCGGCTGGCCGTGCCGGTGGAGGACCACCGCCTGGACTACGCCGGCTTTGAGGGCGTCATCCCGTCGGGCTCGTACGGGGCGGGCGCTGTGCTGGTCTGGGACCGCGGCATCTGGAAGCCAGACGGCGACGCGGTGGCCGGCCTCGCCGCAGGCTCACTTCGATTCCACCTGCACGGCGAGAAACTGATGGGTGCGTGGCGCCTGGTGCGGATGAGGGCCAAGCCGAACTCGCAACGAACGTCGTGGCTGCTAATCAAGGGCCGGGACGCTGCCGCTCGACCGCGCGGGGCGTCCGACATCCTGGTCGAGCAGCCGCTTTCTGTGATCTCGACCCGCGCCATCGAAGAGATTTCCGTCGCGGATCACGGATTGAGGTTCCGGCAGTGACCGGTGCCCCGTATTTGCGAACGCCGTAGGCGAACGTCCGAGCTTCGAAGCGTGGCATGCAATGGCAAGCCTGCTGCCGCAACTGTTTGGCTGAGTGGCACGCCGTACCCGTGGGGCGGGGATTACCGCGGCCGAGCAGGCACATACGAGCGCATGCTGGCTGCGCTGCTAGAACGCTGAGGGCGCGTGACGCCGCTACGAGACCGGCGATGAACCATTACGAACTTCGCGAGCTATCCAAGGCTTCACAATCGAAAGCTGAACTCCCAACGTTCACGCGCGCCGCTTTAGGCTCGGCGCCGTGTCAGGGCCTTTCTCGGCATCTCGACTACCCTGCCCCGCCGCTTTTCCCGTTCGGCAGGTTTGTTGCTTTTCGTTGCTCCAGAGCTTGGCTCTGACGGCCGCTGCCGCGGCTGACAGGCGTGTGCGTCGAGGAAGCGACGACATGCGTCGAAGGTCGTCTCGATCTCCGGCGGACAAGTGATGCCTCGCTGCTCCGCCAGACCGCGCGCATAGCTGAGCATCGCCGCGCTCGGAACACGCTGGTGTCCGGGCTGGCTGACGCCGTCGTTTTGAGGCGCGCGCGGCCCAGCATGGGTGTCCAGAAAGGCCCGGCAGACGCTGATGTTGCTCTTGCAGCCGCGCGGCAGTTTCACGCCCTTTCGCTCGGCCAAGCTCACCGCGAACGACAGCATGGCCGAGGTGGGTGGCCGATTGTCGGCCTGACCGTGTGGGATAAGGCTGGGGTCGAGGCTGACCACCGGTGAGTTCGAGATCGCGGCGATCAGCTCATCGAGACGCGCGCGCGTGCGATGTTGAAAGGCGTCGGCGCGCTGGATGGCCTCCGCGCGCGTGTTGGCACGACCGATCTCGGCCAACTCCGCCTCGAACATCGCTCGCCCCACCGGATCACCGTAGGCTGGGAATACGTGTCGCACCGCCGTGATGAACGCGAGCCCCACCTCGGTGACTTCGATGGCTGGATCCTTGCCGTTGGACAGCGTGATGTAGCGGCTCTTCAAGAGTTTGGGCAGGATCGTATCGCGCGTGGCGGCCGTGCCGAGCCCCTTGGGCTCGTTCGGGTTGACCGGGTTCTCCAGAGCGCGTTTGACCACTGGATCATCCACTTGATCGATCAGTCGGCCCATCACCACCGGGAGCTCGCCTCGGGTGATCCGCCGCGGCGGCTCGGTCATCGCGGTAGCGACATCAGCAGTTACAGCCGATGCGCCCTCACCGTTGTTTATAACCGGCAGGCGGGCGAACACAGCCTCCGCCTCGCGCCTGACCTTGCCGGGCACAGCGTCCGCTTCGAGTTCCGTCTCGCTGCCGTAGACCGCACGCCACCCGGGCGCACGTATGACGTTGCCGGAGACGGCAAACCGTTTCGGACCAATCGGCGTCCGTACCTCGGCAGTCACGCTGGTGCGAGCATCGATTCCGTCGGGGAGGTGAGCGGTCAGGTAGGCCTTCGCGACGAGTTCCCACAACCGGAACTGATCGGATGAGAGGCGGCTGCACTCAGGGACCTTGCGTAAGGGCACGATCGCGTGATGTTCACCCGGATCCTTGACGTAGTGCCCTTTGATGCCACGGCGGATCACTGGCGCATGATCCCGCGCGATGAGGCTACGCAGGTCGGTCAGCACGGTGGCGATCGCGGCGATCACCGTTGCGGCGTCAGCAGCCTGCCCCTCCGGCAGGTACTCGGACTCCGTACGCGGGTAGCTGAGGTAGCCCTGGTCGTACAGGTCCTGGGCGATGCCCGCTGTATGCTGGGGATCCCAGCCGAACCGCTTAGCGCAGCGTCGGGCGAGGGTGTCTTTCGAGAAGAGCCGGGGCGGTGCCCGTCGCACATCCTTGTGCTCAACCGTCAGGGGCCCCGACCACGTCGCGGCGGCTGTCCGGATCGTCTCGGCGATCTCCGCGTCGAAGATCCGCTCCTTGGGCCCGTGCCACAGGGTCAGCTCGGCACCGGACTGGGTGCCCAGGTGCAAAGCGACCTTGAAGAAGTCCTGCGGCACGAAGGAGCGGATACGCTCCTCCAATTCAGTCAGGATAGCCAGGGTGGGCGTCTGCACCCCGCCGAAGCGCCAGGGCTCTCGGAAAGCGGGCGGGCGCAGACGCAGCGAGATGGCTCGTGTGCCGTTCAGGCCGAGGTGGTAGTCCTCATACTGCCTGCAGAGCGCTTCGAGGTAGGCGGCGTAGTCGCGCTCGCCCGAACTCGGTTCCTTGGCTAGGGCAGCGAAGGCCCGGCGAATCGAGACGTCGTCGAGCGCGCCCAGCTTGAGTCGGTCGACCCGCCCACGCCAGCCGAGATGCTCTAGCACCTCCCAGGCGATCATTGAGCCCTCGCGTCCGGGATCAGTGGCGATGATCACACGCTCGACGCCGCTCAGCGCCTGCCGGATAGCAGCAATCTTCGGTTCGTGCGACTGGCCGGACCGGTTGGTGCCGTAGCTGACCGGGATGGTGGCGAGCACGATCGGAAGGGCATCGAAGCGCCAGGGCTTCCACTCAGGACGAATGCTACCTGGTTCCTCGGCAGAGAGCAGGTGTCCCTCCGCGGCCACGCAGACCGTGTTGGGCGAATGGAAAAAGCGCTGCAACTGCCGCATCGCAGAGGGCTTCTCGAAGAAGAACAGCGTGCGGCCGGAGCTCGAAGGTGACATGTCGCTGACCGCTAGGGCTCTCGCTGCGCTAGGCAGGAGGTTCATATTTTGTTCCAGAGCGGCTTCGCATGCAACTGGCGTGACGAGGCGCGGAGGGCAGCGGCTGATACTGAACGTGAGTTGCTGAGCGTGGGCATAATTCCAGCAGAAGGTGACGGCGAGCGCTTGACCGACATCTTGGCCGCCCGCTGCACGCCTACTGCGACATCGCTGCCACGTTTTCACGACCCAAAGCGGAAACGGCCTGAGCGATCGTCTCTGTCGCAGTTGCCGTGCCGAAGTGTGAGGCCCTGGCTTCACCCGGTGCTACGCTTCCTCTCCAGTCATTCAGGGGTAGCGGCCTGGCTGCGAAGGTGCTGACCGGAACGGGGGTAGGAAGGTCTGGACGAAAGCTTCACCGGAGCAGGTACACCAGGCCGTGGGGTAAGCGCACTCGGAACCCCTATCTAAGGGTGTAGGAGCTTACGGAGGACACCATGAGTAGCGAGAGAGCGGTGCTGGCAGGCGGATGCTTCTGGGGCATGCAAGATCTGATCCGGCGTCAGGAAGGCGTGCTGTCGACCCGGGTCGGCTACACCGGCGGGGACGTGGCGAACGCTACTTACCGCAACCACGGCACTCACGCTGAAGCCATCGAAATCGTCTACGACCCGACACGGACGAGTTTCCGGCGCGTGCTGGAGTTCTTTTTCCAGATCCACGACCCCACAACCCCGAACCGCCAAGGCAACGACCGGGGCCTAAGCTACCGTTCGGCGATCTACTACACCGACGACGACCAGCGTCGGGTTGCGGAGGACACCATCGCCGACGTCGACGCATCCGGCCTGTGGCCCGGGAAGGTCGTGACCGAGGTGGCGCCCGCCGAAGACTTCTGGGAGGCCGAGCCCGAACACCAGGATTACCTGGAGCGGAGGCCCGATGGGTACACCTGCCACTTCGTCAGACCGAACTGGGTCCTTCCCGTACGATCTGCGGTCGCGCAGAACGCCTGATTGCGCCTAAAGGCGTTGGCGCCTCTGAGCGTCAACGCCTCAACGATGGGCCCGCGATTATCGTAAGGTCGCGGATTCCCCGTTCTCAAGGCGCCGGTCTTCGCCATCGGGACCGCCCCGCGCGACGTGGTCGTTCAGGCGGTCCAGGTGCTCGAAGACGTGTTCGAACGCTGCGGTGACAGCCTTCTCGAATGAACCGTCGCCCTTGCCTTGGGCGTCCTTCAGGGCGCCAAGCAGGGCGCGGTGCTTCTCGGTATCCCGAACGGCACCGAGTTGAGCATGCGGATCTCCATCGTCGTGAGGCCGTAGGACTTGAAGATCTGCGGCTGCCAGATCGACAGGCACGCGCTCGCGCCGACACTCCCGGCGAAGATCAAGCCCGCCGCCATCACGCGCCGATCGGAGATCACCCGCCAGACGGAAGGCCGCACTGTTGGCTGCTCCGCGCGCTCAGCGGCCAGGCGCCCGGTCAGCCAACTGCGCTGCGCCTCGTCGAGCCAGGGCGCTCGGTCCGGGCCCTCCGGCAGAAATCGCAGGACGAGCAGGCCGAGAACCACGGCCGGCGCCGCCTCGACGATTGACATCAGCTGCCAGCCGCGCAGACCCAGCCAGCCGTCGAGCCCAAGCAGGGCCGCCGAGATCGGCGAGCCGACGAAGTTCGACAGGGGCACGCCACCGCGAAGAGGGCGATCACGCGGGTGCGGTAGGCCTTCGGGAACCAGCGCGTCAGGTAGAAGATCACGCCGGGATAGACGACGGCCTCCGCCGCGCCGAGCAGGTAGCTCACCGTGCAGAACGAGAGTGGGCCGATGACGAGCGCGGGGGCCGCGGAGATGAGTCCCCAGGTGATCATGATGCAGGCCAGCCAGAGGCGGGCGCCGAACCGCTCGAGCATCAGGTTGGAGGGCACCTCGAACAGGAAATAGGCGACGAAGAAGAGACCGGCGCCCAGGCCGAAGACCGAGGACGACAGGCCGGCATCGGCGTTCATCTGCAGGGCGGCGAAGCCGACGCTGACGCGGTCGATGAAGGCGACGAGGAAGCCCAGCATCAGGAGCGGCATGAGCCGCATCGTCACGCGCTGCATCGTCACCCGCTCGATCTCGGACAGGATCTCACCGCTCGCCGATGTCACGGACCGCTCCGGGATCTGAGAGACAACCGCGCGCGGCCTCGGGCCCAAGCGCGTGAGCGTGCCAGCCCGGACGGGTACTTTTTAGGTCCCGACTCTGAGCGGGGCGGCGAGCTTGCGCAGGTAGGCGATGACCGACAGAGCGGTGATGCGACCCGTGCGGGGGTTCTCATCCGTCGGCACGTTCTCGATCGTCATCGAGAATCGCGCCGCGTCAGCCTCGACCTCGATGCGGTGGGTGTTGCGGTCGAGGATGGGGTCGGCCCAGATCTCGAGCTCGGTCCGATCCGGTCCGATGCCGGCGAGCGAGAGCGCAACCGCGACGTTGAGGTTTGCCGGAAACCCGCGGGCCGCCTCGCGCGGGCTGCCGGCAAAAACCCGCATCGGCTCGGTGATCCCGGCGATCTCGATGCCGTTTTCAACGAGGTAGGGCGCGCCGACGAGCCCGCGCACGGGCTTGCGGGTGATCATGCGCACCGTGTGGATCGTGCCCTCCGCGGCGGCCGTCACGGCGTCGAGGCCGAGCAGCGCGCCGGTCGGGACGACGATCTGACCCCCGTGGGCGCGGGCGAGCTCCACGAAGTCCTCGTTGTCGAGGAGCGCCCCGCAGCTCAGCACGACGGCCGTCTTGCCCGCCGTCACGAACGGCCGCACGATCGCGGGGAGGTGCTGGGATGGTGCGCATTCCAGAACGATATCGGCCCGCGGCTCCAGGGCGTCGAACGCGGTGACGACCTCGGGCGGCTCGGCCAGCGCCGCGAGTTCGGTGCGAGCCTACGCGGCGTCGCGGACCGCGACGGCGGTCAGGCTCAGTCCCGGTATAGCGCCTCCGTCGAGCGCCAGCGCTACGGCGCGCCCGACCGTGCCGAGGCCGGCGATCGCGACGCGGCCGCCTCGGACCGGCGACTTGGATGCTTCTTGCAGCGCCATTCTGGATTCCCATTCAACATGGCCGGGGAGGCTGGCCACAATCCGTCTGCATCGGCCATGCCGAGGAGCTGAATCGATCGGCCTCTATCGACTCCCGTCGCGGACCAGCGGGCAAACGCGCGGTCGCACAGAAGCCGTTCTGTCGGGCCACCTGTGCCATCAAATTGGATATTCGTTTATGGCATCAGATCGGCCGATTTAAGTTTGCTTGCGAGTCGCGGGTAGACCTTCAATGTGTTTCCGGCGTAGATCTTCGCCCGGTCGGTGTCGGACACTTCGGTCGCATCGACATAGCGCTTGGTGTCATCGTAGGCGTGGCCGGTTTCAGGATCAGTGCCGTTCACCGCGCCCACCATCTCCGAGGCGAACAGCACATTCTCATGCGGCACGACTTTGAGCAGCAGGTCGATGCCCGGTTGATGATAGACGCATGTGTCGAAGTAAACGTTGCGCATCAACTCGGACAGGGGCGGCCTCTTCAGATCCTGCGCGAGACCTCTGTAGCGGCCCCAATGGTAGGGCACAGCACCGCCGCCGTGGGGGATGATCAGGCGAAGCGTCGGGAAATCCTTGAAGAGGTCCGAGGTGACGAACTGCATGAACGCACTGGTGTCACCGTTGATGTAATGCGCGCCCGTCGCGTGGAAATTGGGATTGGCCGAGGCGCTGACATGCACCATGCCCGGCACGTCCAGTTCCACCATCTTCTCCCAGAGTGGGTACCAGAATCGATCGGACAGAGGTGGGTCCGTCCAGTAGCCGCCCGAGGGGTCTGGATTGACGTTGCAGCCGACGAAGCCGAGATCATTTACACAGCGCTCCAGCTCGGCCGTGCAGTTTTTTGGCGAGACGCCAGGTGTCTGTGGCAGCTGGCACACGCCGACGAAATTCTTCGGCATCAGGCTCGCGACACGGTGGATCATGTCATTCGATACGATCGACCAGTCGAGGCTGGTGCGCGCGGTGCCGATATGGTGGCCCATGCCCCCCGCCCGCGGTGAGAACAGGGCGAGTGAGATGCCCCGCTCGCTCTGAAGCTTCAGCTGGCGCCCGCTCACGCTCTCGCGGATCTCGTCGTCGCTCACTCGTAGACTGGACGGGCTCGGCGATTGAGCGGGGTCGTTGATGGCATCAATCTGACGCTTGCGCCAAGACAACATGGCCGGCGGCTCGGTGGTGTAGTGTCCGTGGCAGTCGATCACGAGGCCTGTATAGCGGGGCCCCTGCGGCGCTGGCTCGGCGCGCGCGGTGTCCATTGTGATGGCCGCGGCGACAGCTCCAAAGCCCGCGAGGCCGCGGATGAAGCCGCGGCGCGGCAGGCAGCAAGGGCAGGCGGCGGCCCCCGTCGGGTCGGTCGCGGCGATCATCGCGATCCCCCCGCAGAAGCGCGTTGGACCATGTGGGGTTCATCCGGACCTGACGGAGCCGCGAGGGCAGGACGAACGACAATCCCTAAACGTCGTAGCATGCCGGCGCCTCTAGATTTTATGCTTCAATCTCGACCGCACAACTGACGCTGCAAAGTCAAATTCGTCCAGTCGCACGGCTGACATCCCGTCCAGGTTCAGCGACGCATTTGGCCGAATGTCGCTCCCGATGGACCGGCAATCGAAGGAGGTCTGCACCTGAGCTGCCGATGATGTTACGACAATGCGCTCGAACACGATTGACCGGTAACCGTCGCTTCCCGGCACATAGCCCGCGCCCCTGAGCGACCGGCTGGACGCGGCGCCAGAAATCGGCTTGCTGGGGATGTCGGCGCTGTGTTGCCACCGCGCTCGGGGCTTATTCTCGCCGCTAAATCCTCAATCAGCAAACGGCTCGCAGTTCGAGGATATGATCTGCGATCGCGCGTCGTTAAATTAATACGCGGGGTCGCAACATAAATCGATGCGTAGGTTTAATATTGACGTGAAGCATGTTGGGTCTATTTTAATAACTCCGATACAAATGTGTCGGCGGCGCCTCGCTCTTGGTTGCGGGATTGACTTTTGCAGCAAATATAAAATCTTTTGATTGGTCCTGCTATGCACAGCAGATAGCTCCTCTCGCACCACTTTTGCTCCTCTCAAACCCCTTCTCATCAGAGTGAGGCGTCTCTCAGTGGGGGCGCTCGATATCCGGGAGCCGCCTCGCCGCTTACCCTGCGGGTAGGACAACGCGAGTTTGCAAGCCGAACTGCATTGGTGAAAGGCGATCACCGAGTTTACGTAGGCGGACCGCAAGGCGTGAGGAACGGCTCGCCGCAGATCTCCAGTCCGAGTCAGAAAGCCAGCCGACCGAAACAGCCGGGTCTGATCGTTCGCGTTGAACAGGGTCATGATGCGTCTCAGTCAGAGGGCGACGTCGTTCAGCGCTCCGGCGAGAACCTCGAGGGCGTCATGCCGCCCCTCCGTGGCCCTCTGCCCGCATGCAAACCTCGTCGGTCTGATCCAGCGTCACACCGTCAAAACGGCCGTCGCCGTCGAGACGCCCACAGATGCGAAACGTCTGGTTGGCAGTGAGCGCGGACACGCCCCGGTGCATGAAGTGGCGCGGAACGTGGCCGATCAGCCGAGCGGCCTGATTCATTAGCAGCGTCGCCTGGATGGGACCATGCACGACTAGATCGGCGTAGCCCTCCACCTCGGTGGCGTAGGGGCGATCGTAGTGGAAGCGATGGCCATTGAAGGTCATTGCTGAGTAGCGAAACAGAAGCGTGGGCGTCGCTACGATAGACAGTGTCTCCGCGTACTCCGACGGTAGGTCTCGCTGCGGCGTCGATGCCGCGACCGATGAGGCGCCTGGCTTGTCCCGGTAGACGATGTCTTGCTGTTCGCGGATGGCGACGCCGCGCGCCGTCGATACGACATGATCGACTGTTACGAAGCAGAGGCGTCCGCTGCGACCCTCCTTAAAGACGACGTCCCGCACCGTCTCACGGCGCGTCACCAGGTCATCCAGGCGCAAGGCGTCGAGAGTTTCGACCGTGCCACCCGCCCACATCCTTCAGGGAAGTGGCACTGGCGGCAGGAACCCACCCTTGGCCGCGTGTCCGTCCGGCCCGAGGGCGTCGGCCGGCGGCGTTTCGGGCGCCAGACACCAATGGAGCGCCGGCGGAGCAACATCTCCCTCCCCCGGTGCCAGAAGCTGCCCGAACGTAGCGTGGAACGCGTCGAAGATGCGCGGCGTAATCCGGTCCGCCTTCTCGCGCGACCGGCCGATCCAGGATCGTAGAAGGTCGATGTCCACTGGCTCCGAGTTGCGCTTCATGGGATCACCCGTCGTCGCGAGGTCGGCCTATCGTTCATGGGTCGAGGAGGTTCGATCGGCCAAGCGCCGGGACCGGGCCATAGGTGCGCTCCTCGCCCCGCACGACGGCAGCCGGGGCCGGGAAGGCGACGGGGCCGGTCGAGGTGTCCACGGTGATCCGCCGTAGGTGCGGATGGCTCGCCAACGCCTCCATATCGTTGACTGACGCGAAAGCGGTATCTGCCTCCGTCAGCCGGGCTGTCGCCTGGGCCTCGTCGAGGCCCCCAAAGGCGCGCGCGACCAGGGCGTCGGTCTCGCCGCGGTTGCGCGTGCGCGCGACGTTGGTGGCGAAGCGCTCGTCCTTAGCCACCGCGTCGTCGCACAGAAGCAGGGCGCAGAATTTCACCCATTCCCGGTCGCTCTGGATCGAGATCAGAATCTGTTTGCCGTCCCGCGTCTCGAATACGCCGTAGGGGGCGATGGATGGGTGCGCGAGGCCGACCCGCTTTGGCGACCGTCCACCCTCGTGATGCAGCAGTGGCACGGTCAGCCAATCGGCCATCACGTCGAACATCGAGATCCGAATATCCGCGCCGCGGCCAGTAATGCCACGGGCGATCAGCGCCTCCAGGATCGCAGCGTGCGCGGTGACGCCCGTGGCGATGTCCACGATCGAGATGCCGACGCGAGCCGGCTCGTCTGGGCCCCCCGTGATCGAGGACAGGCCGGACTCGGCCTGAATCAGCAAGTCGTAGGCCTTGCGACTCGCAAGCGGCCCCGTCTCGCCGTAGCCGCTGATCGAGCAGGCGATCAAACGGGGATACTCCACGCAGAGGGTCTCGACCCCAAGCCCCATCCGATCGAGGGCGCCGGGCTTGAGGTTCTGCACGAGCACGTCCGCTCCGACGATCAGATCACGCAGTGCGCGTCTGCCCGCGCCCGTGGCGAGATCGAGAGTCCGGGATTCCTTGCCGCGGTTGAGCCACACGAAATAGCTGCTCTGCCCGCCGGCGACGACGTCGTCGTAGCCCCGGGCGAAATCGCCCTCCGGCCGTTCGACCTTGATCACTCGCGCGCCCGCATCCGCGAGACGGGCGGTGCAGAACGGGGCCGCCACCGCCTGCTCGATCGCGACGACGACGAGACCCTCGAGGGGAAGCCGCGCCGACATCAGAACGACCGCGGCAGGCCGAGGATATGCTCAGCGACGTAGGAGAGGATCAGGTTCGTGGAGATCGGCGCGACTTGGTAGAGACGGGTCTCACGGAACTTGCGCTCGACGTCGTACTCCGCCGCGAAGCCGAAGCCGCCGTGAAACTGGATGCAGGCGTTGGCCGCCTCCCAGGACGCTTTCGCCGCGAGGTACTTGGCCATGTTGGCCTGGGCGCCGCAGGGCTGGTGCGCATCGTACAGTCGGCAGGCCTCGTAGCGCATCAGGTTGGCCGCCTCGATCTCAATGAAGCTCTCGGCGATCGGGAACTGCACACCCTGATTTTGTCCGATCGGGCGGCCGAAAACGTGGCGCTCCTTGGTGTAGGCCGTGACCTTGTCGATGAACCAGTACCCGTCGCCGATGCATTCGGCCGCGATCAGGGTGCGCTCGGCGTTGAGCCCTGTAAGGATGTACTTGAAACCCTGGCCTTCTTCGCCGATCAAATTTTCGGCGGGGATCTCCAGGTCGTCGAAAAACAACTCGTTGGTCTCGTGATTGACCATGTTGAGGATCGGCCGAACGGTCATGCCCTTTTTCTGAGCCTCGCGCAGGTCGACGATGAAGATCGACATGCCTTCGGACTTTTTGGCAACCTGATCCAAGGGTGTGGTGCGGGCGAGCAGAATCATCAGGTCAGAATGCTGGACCCGTGAGATCCAGACCTTTTGCCCGTTGATCACGTAGCGGTCGCCTTTGCGCACTGCGACAGTCTTGATGCGGGTCGTATCGGTACCGGCGGTCGGTTCGGTCACACCCATCGACTGGAGCCGCAATTCGCCCTCGGCGATGCGAGGCAGGTACTTGCGTCTCTGCTCCTCCGAGCCGTGCCGGATCAGAGTGCCCATGTTGTACATCTGCCCATGGCAGGCACCCGAGTTGCCGCCCGAGCGGTTGATCTCCTCCATGATCACAGAAGCCTCGGTGAGCCCGAGACCTGAACCGCCGTATTCCTCCGGGATGAGAGCGGCCATCCAGCCGGCCTTGGTCAGCGCGTCGACGAATGTCTCAGGGTAGCCACGCGCCTCGTCGATCTTCCGGTGGTATTCCGCGGGGAACTCAGCACAGAGGCTTCGCACCGCATCGCGGATGTCACTGTAGCTGCCGTGATCGATCGTCTGCATGATTCGTTCCCTGGACGTTTTTGATTTCGATGTCCAAACGTTGCCGTCAACGCATCGCATGGGGGCCGGGCACGTCCTGCGTGAGCCTGCCTCCAGTCCCTGAATGTCACGCGCTCACCGACGCCGAACCAGTAACGGCACCGGCATCGAGCGCGTTAATTCAGTCCCGTGCAGCGCTGACCGGCTGGGCTATTGAGCACTCTCATGTCTCAGGAACGGCACGCACGACGTCGATGACCGTCCCGTCTCGGTACTCGACGACGGCTACGATCCGACCGTCGTGGCTTCGGTCTCGGGGCGGAACTGGCGCCAGTTCCGCCGCACGGTTGGCCAATGCGTCGATGGTGGTGAGCGGTAGGCCAGCCGCGTGGAGCCGCTCGGCCAGCTCCGGGCGACGTGGGTTCACGGCGATTCCGCCGTCCGTTACGACGACATCCACCGTCTCGCCCGGCGTGGTGCGCGTGGTGACACGTTCAACCACCTTTGCGTGGCGCCCGGCGGCGAGCGAGGTCGTGATCACGGTCAGCTTGGCGCCCGCCGCGGTATCGGCGTGCCCTCCGGATCCGCCCAGAATAACGCCGTCGGTCCCGGTGGTCACGTTCACGTCGAAGGCGCGGTCGATCTCGGCAGCACCGAGGATCGTGGCATCGATGCGGTTCACGACGCAGCCGCGGTTGTGCGGGTTGGCATACATCGAGGCCGACATGGTCTGATGCGCCTCGCTGCGGCGAAAGCTGTCCACCGCCGCGTGGTCGAAAGCCTGCACATCCATCAGCGCGCGGAATAGGCCGGCGTCGAACATCTCCACGATGCCCGCCGTGATGCCGCCCGCCGCGAAACTCCCCTGCACACCCCGCTCGGACATGATCCGCCCGAGGTATGCAGCCGCCGCCAGCGAGGCGCCCCCTGCCCCCGTCTGGAACGAAAAGCCGTCCTCCAAGAGGCCGGATGCCGCGATGACCCGAGCGGCGGTGTCTGCTATGTCGAGCGCGACCGGATTCGTGGTCGCCATCGTCGTGCCTGAGACGATCTGCGATGGGTCACCGATCGAGTCCACGGCCACCACGAAGTCCACCCAGTCCTGGCCGATCTCGATCGGCACCGCGGGATAAGGCACGAGGGTGTCGGTGATCGCCACGACGCGTTCGGCCCCCTGAGCGTCCGTCACCGCGTAGCCGAGCGGACCGCAGGCTGCCCGGCCGACCGAGCCTGTGAGATTGCCGTAGGCGTCGGCGGTGGGCGCGGCGACGAACGCCACGTCGATCCGGAGGTCCCCGGATTCGATGCAGCGCGCTCTGCCCCCGTGCGTGTACATCAGCACCGGACGCGCCAGGATGCCGTGCGAGATTGCCTTCGCCAAGGGGCCGTAGATCGTACTCGCGGCGAGACCGGTGACGACGCCGCTGCGGATATGGCCGATCAACGGCGCGTGGACCGGGAAGAGCGCGCTGGCCGCGACGGTGATGTCTCGCAGCCCCGCGCGCGCGACTGCGTCGAGGACGTGGTTGAGCACGCCGTCGCCGTTGCGCAGATGATGGTGGAACGAGATCACCGCGCCGTCGCGCAAGTCGCAGGCGCGAATCGCGGCGTCGATATCGGGCAGGACTTTGTCGGATCCGGGCCGAGCGGCGTGCACCGTCCGGACGGCACGCCTCAGAGTGCCGAGATTGTCGAAAGCGCCCGTATAGGGCCGGACCGCCCCATAGCCGGCAATCTCGGAGGGAAGCTCACGGACCGTATCGGCCATCAGGTGCTCGCGGACGCCAGGATGTCGGCGGCACGGCGCACCACCGGCGCGTCGATCATGCGCCCGTCGAGTTCGAACGCACCGCGTCCCTCCACCTGTGCAGCGATGTTGCCGGCCACGACGCGGCGCGCCCAATCGATCTCCGCCGCCGTCGGTCCGAATCCTTCGTTGAGGATAGCCACTTGCGCCGGGTGCACGGCGAGCGAACCACGGAAACCAAAGCGTCGGGCCCGCTCCACCGTCGCACGAAAGGCGTCCAAATCGCGGTAGGCACCGATGCTGTCGATAAAGCCGAGAGGTAAGACTCCTGCAGCCCGCGCCGCCCGCAGGACGGCAAAACTCGGCACCAGCAACGTGTCGGGGTCAGGCACGCCGCCCATCGCGGCGGCGTAGTCCTCGGGGCCGAGAGTCATGGCCGCGATGCGGGGGTGCGAGGCGATCGCGTCGAGATGCGGGAACGCCGCCGGCGTCTCGACCTGCAGGACGAGGCGTACGCTACCGTGCAGCATACCTCGCTCGGCCTCGATCCCGGCGACTGCGTCAGCCACTTCCGCAACGTAGCCAGCATGCTCGACCTTCGGTACGACCAGCGCGGTTAGCCCCGGCACCACCGCGGCCTCAAGGTCGCGCACGAGGTCGCGCAGGCCGTGATTGACCCGGACCATCGCCACTGCGCCATCGCGGGAGACCGCGCGGATCGCGTCCGCCAGCCGGTCGCGGGCACCGGCTTTTTCGCCGGCCGGCACGGCGTCCTCCAAGTCGAGGACCAGCCCGTCCGCACCGCGCTTGTGCGCGCCGTCAATGAAGCGCGGCACGTGCGCGGGCACGAACAGCAAGGAGCGCCAGCGCGGGGCTGGTTCCGGCGTCGGGGTGCTCATGGGCGTCTCCTCATATCGCCCCCAGCGCCCTGGGCAGCCACAGCGACAGGCCCGGCCAGTAGGTCACGAGGACGAGGAAGGCCAACATGGTCAGCAGCCACGGCATCACGGCGACGGTGAGTTCGGAGATGCCCATATGGGCGATACCGCTCGCGACGTAGAGGTTGAGCCCGACCGGTGGGTGGCACAGGCCGACCTCCATGTTCACCGCCATGATGATCCCGAAGTGAATCGGGTCGATGCCGAGCTTGATCGCGATCGGGAACAGGATCGGCGCCATGATCAGCAGGATCGAGGACGGCTCCATCACATTGCCGGCGATGAGCAGGATGATGTTGACGACAAGCAGGAAGACCAGCGGGCTGAAGTTCATCGCGATGAGCCACGCCGCCATCGTCTGTGGGATGTTCTCCGAGGTCATCAGAAACGAGAACAGCACCGCGTTGGTGATGATGTACAGCAGCATCGCGCTCATGTTGGCGGAGGCCAGCAACACGCGCGGCACGTCGGAAAGTTTCAGGTCCCGGTAGACGAACACTGAGATGACGAAGGCGTATACGGCGGCTGTGGCCGCCGCCTCAGTCGGCGTGAAGATGCCGGCGTAGATGCCACCGATCACCATCACCACGAGGAACAGGCCCCAGGCACTCTCCCGGAAGGCGCGCAGGCGCTCCATCCAGGACGCTTTCGGCATCCGGGGATAGCCGCGCTTCTTGGCAATAATGAAGGTGACGGCAGCCAGCATCGCCGAGAGCACGATGCCCGGCATCACCCCGGCCAGGAACAGGTTGCCGATCGAAGAGTTCGTCGACACCCCGTAGAGCACAAGGATGATCGAGGGCGGCACGAGGATGCCGAGCGCGCCCGAGGTGGTGATCACGCCGGCGCCGAAGCGCTTCGGATAGCCCTCGGCCACCATCGCCGGCAGGATGATCGATCCGATCGCGACCACCGTGGCGACACTCGACCCTGAGACGGCGGCAAAGAGGGCGCAGGCCACGACGCCCGCGAGGCCCAGTCCCCCCGGCCAGTGGCCGACGAGCGACGTGGTGAAGTTGATCATCCGCTTGGCGACGCCGCCATGAGCCAGGAAATTGCCGGCCAGGATGAAGAACGGGATCGCCATGATCGAGAAGTTTTCGATCCCGGTGAACAGCTTGAGCGCAACGCTCTCGATTGGCACCTGGGTCAGGGTGAACAGGAATGTCAGCACCGTCAGGCCGAGCGCGATCGAGATCGGCATGCCGGTGAGCATCAGGGCGATGAGCAGCCCGAAGATGATCAGTCCACTCATGCCGGGCCTCCCTCGCGCGCCAACTGGATCGGGTCGACGCCCTCGACGGTCTCGACACCGTCGACATGGGCGTGATCGCGCGCTGGCAGGTGTCCCGTCCTGTAGAAGGTCCAGGCTACTTGCAGGAAGCGAAAGCACATCAGGTAGGAGCCGAGCGGGATCGCGAGGTAGACGATCCAGACCGGGATCTCCATGTCCGGCGTGGTTTGCTCGGTGTGGCCAATGCGCCAGACGAAGTTGGTCCCGAGCGTTCCGACAATGCCGGTAAACAGCGCGCCTGCTCCAAGGCTGACGAGAACCATGGTGCGACGCGCGCGCGGTGGCAGGCGGTTGACCAGCACGTCCACGCCGACGTGAATGCCGGTGCGCACGCCGTAGGCCGCCCCGAACTTGGCGACCCAGATGAACATGTAGATGCACAATTCCTGCGACCAACCGAAGTCGAGCCGGTCGGTATAGTCTTGCAACGCTGGGATGCCCGAGAGGAAGCGATGCACCACCGTGGCGAAGGTGATGACCGTGGCTGCCGCCATCAGCGTGCCGATCAGTAATTCTTCGAGCCGATCGAGAATCTTGAGGATCATGGTGTCGAGACCCAATAGCGGATTATCGGATCAGTTGTTCGGCGCGCCCTCGGCTTCCTTGTTCAGGGCCGCGACCAGGTCCTTGCCGACGCGCGAGGCCATCTCCTTCTGGACGGGGTTCAAAGCCTTGCGCCACGCGGCGTTCTCGGCCTCGGTCGGGGTGTAGACCTCAGTCTTACCGGTGGAGCGGATGTCAGCGAGCGCCTTCTCGTTCTGCTTGTCGGCGATCTGGTGCTCGTAGTCCGTCGCATCCTTGATCGCGCCCTCGAGCGTCGTGCGGATGTCGGCGGGCAAGCCGTCCCAGAAGCCCTTGTTCACGATCACCGCGTAGCCGACGTAGCCGTGATAGGTCAGGGTCGCGTGTTTCTGCACCTCGTTGACCTTCTGCGTGGTGATGTTGGACGGCGGATTTTCCTGGCCGTCGACCACGCCGGTCTGGAGCGCCTGGTAGAGTTCTGAGAACGCCAGCACCTGCGGCAGCGCGCCGACCGCCTTGAACTGCGCCTCGAGCACCTTCGAGGACTGGATGCGAAACTTCAGGCCTTTCACATCTTCCGGTCCGTGCATCGGCCTGTTGGACGTCAGGATCTTGAAACCGTTGTCCCAGTAGCCGAGGCCCTTGATGCCCTTGGACTCCAGCTTCTTGAACAGGCCCTGGCCGATGGGACCATCCTGTACCTTCCGCAGCACCTGCTCGTTTGGAAAGATGTAGGGGAGATCGAAGGCCTCAAATTCCTTGACGCCGAGCGGTCCGAATTTGCTCGTGGACGGCGCCAGCATCTGCACGGCGCCGAGTTGAAGCATCTCGACCTCTTCCTTGTCTTTATAAAGTGTGCTGTTCGGGTAGATCTCGACCTTGACCGCACCCTTGGTCCGCTCTTCGGCGAGTTGCTTGAAACGCTCCGCACCCTGACCCTTGGGCGTGTCTGTCGTCACGACGTGGCTGAATTTGATGACGACCGGGCTCTGCGCTGCCGCCGGCGCGACCAGGGCGAGCGCACAGGCAAGCGTGCTTAAAATGTGGGCTTTCATCGACGCCTCCCGATGTGATTCCGCGTCGTCGCGCGGTTTGTATTTTGGATAGCCTTACAGCTGACAAAGCATGGGGCAAGTCCTAATGCCTGCCGCGCGCTGACGGATCGCGCGCATTCTCTAGGGTGCAGATCATGGTATTGGCGATGACGGTATATATTTGGCGTAAATCATAAGTGCCCTCGATCCGTCGTGGGGGGGGGCGGCGAGAGCTAGGCTGATGCCCACCGATGCCGGCATCACCGTCGCCCTCTCGCTCTTGGAACCTTCGACTCTGGAACCCGAGGTCTGGCCAAAGCCGGTCTCCGGCGGACGCGCGGGGGACAGCTGTATTTGTCTGACGGGCCTTGCTCGCCCAAGTTTTCGTCAGGCGCCGGTGCGATATTTTTGCGATTGAGCCTTCATTCGGCACCAAGTCGAGCGGTGAGTTTGAGTCACTGTCAAACGACCTCCGCTGATTTGGCGCCGAATTCCGGCGACCATCTGCAAAACAGCCTACCAGGCGGTCGTTCCGCCATCGGCTGTGAGCACGCTGCCGACGACGAACGCGGAATCGTCGGAGGCGAGGAAGAGAATGGCCCTGGCGATCTCGTCCGGCCGTCCCATGCGTCCGATCGGTGCTCGCCCGTCCAACTCACGCTGCATCGCCGCCGGATCTGGGGCAGCGGCTAGCATCTTGTCGAAGTACGGCGAGAAGATCGTCCCCGGGGCGATGCAATTCACCCGGATGTTCTGATCGATGTGGTCGAGCGCCATGGCTCTGGAAAGGGCGACCACGCCACCCTTCGAAGCGACGTAGGCGGCGCGGTCGCGAATGGCCGCGCTCGCGGTATACGAGCCGGTGTTGACGATGACGCCGCCGCCCTGTTTTTCCATCAGCGGGATGACCGTCCTGGCGCACAGATAGACGCCCTTCAGATTGGTGGCCATCAATGCGTCCCAGGCTTCCTCCTCGGTTTCGACGACCGAACCACGTGCCCCGTATCCTGCGTTGTTGACGAGAATATCGATCCGACCGTGGCGTGCGACGGCCGCTGCGACCCCCGCCGTTACCTCGGCTGCACGCGAAACGTCCATCTCAACGGCGGTGGCGCGATCTCCGATATCCCGTGCTGCCCGTTCGGCTGCCGCGCCATCGCGGTCTGCGATGACGACAGCTGCTCCCTCCGCGGCGAAGAGCGAGGCGGTCGCACGGCCGATGCCGCTCGCGCCGCCGGTAATCAGAGCGACCTTGTCGACGAGGCGCATGAGGCAGATCCTAGCTCTTCAGATACGGGCAGCGGGTCTCGGATAGGGGCTGCATCGCGTCGCCGCCGGCGATGTGTCCGGTTAATTTGTAGTAATCCCAGGGGCGTGCCGACTCCTTCGGGGATTTTACTTCGACGGTGTAGAAATCGTGGATCAGCCGACCGTCCGGCCTGATCTCGCCATCGCTGACGAACACGTCGTTGACACGCGTGGCGCGCATTGTTTCTGCAACGACCCGGCCGTCGTCGGAGCCAGCTTTCGCGATGCCGCGCAGGTAGTGGAGCACGGAAGAATACACGCCGGCCTGGATCTGGCCGGGCATGCGTTTGGCCCGCTGAAAAAAGCGCTGGCCCCAAAGCCTGCTTTCGTCGTTGCGATCCCAATAGAAGCCGGTCATGAGCAGCAGACCTTTGGCTTGCTCGAGGCCCAGGGCGTGTATGTCGCTGATCACCGCCCCCGGGAGAAATAGTTTCTGGTGAGATGTAATTCCAAATTCGTTCGCCTGTTTGACGCAATTTATCGTATCGCTTCCAGCATTCAGAAGCCCGATAACCTGCGCTCCTGATCCCTGCGCCTGCAGAAGGAAGGACGAGAAATCAGGGGAGGCGGTCGGATGCTGCGCGCTCCCCAAGACTCGTCCCCCTGCACGCTCGACGCTCCGGGTCAGATCTGCGCGCATCTGATGGCCGTAGGCATAGTCGGCAACGATCAGGAACCACGTCGTCTTTCCCTGATCCATGAGGATGCGGGCGGGGCCAACAGTGTTGGAGTAGGTATCGAGAACCCAGAGGAAACCTGTCTTCGAGCAGCCTTCGTTCATCAGTTGCCCGCTCGCCGGTCCGCATAAGAGCGTGATCTTCCCACGATCCGCAGCAAGGTGCTGGACGGCCAAAGCGACGGATGAGTTCGGCAGATCGGCGATTGCGCCAACGCCCTCCACATCGAACCATTGTCGCGCGATGCCGGCGCCGACATCCGCCTTGTTTTGATGATCCGCTGAGATGATCTGAATCGGCCGGCCGAGTACTGTGCCGCCAAAATCTTCGGCCGCCATCTGGGCCGCAATGATGCAAGTCGGCCCACTGTAATCCGACAGTGAGCCGGACAGGTCGCTCAGGACGCCTACCTTGATCGGGTCCGCCGCCGAGGCCTGCCCGGTGAGCAGCGCCGGCATGCACAAACTGCTCGACGCCCCGGCCAGCACAGTGCGACGCGTCAAGTATCGGCGTTCCGCCACCATCGGTGACCCTCCCGTGAGAAGCGCCGATTCCGGCTATTCACACTGACCTACCATCTGTATGACTGTATGACAATACGCTCGAGGAGAGGCTCAGTGAGATCTCGGTCCGCCGTTCTGCGCGCCACGCCATGCGCGAAGCCCTATGCGCAGACCTTGCCCTTGACGATTGAGGAGATCGAACTCGACGATCCGGGGCCGGGAGAGGTGCTGGTGCGCGTTGCAGCGGCCGGACTGTGCCATTCGGACCTTTCGGCCATGAACGGCGATCGCCCCCGGCCCGTCCCGGTGGCTCTCGGGCATGAGGCCTCAGGCGTCGTGGCCGGCCTCGGTGCGGGCGTCGACGATCTTGCGGTTGGCGATCATGTGGTGATGTCGTTCCTGCCGACTTGCGGTGTCTGCGGTCCCTGTGCGGAGGGGCGTGGGGCACTGTGCGAACCGGGGCATGCAGCAAACGGGCGCGGTACGCTGCTGTCCGGGGCGCGGAGATTTCACTGCGACGGCATCGAGCTCAATCATCACAGCGGTGTCTCGGCCTTCGGCGAGCATACTGTCGTCTCACGGCGCTCGGTCGTGCGGATAGGCCAAGATATCCCCCTCGTCGAGGCTGCCTTGTTCGGTTGTGCGGTCATGACGGGCGTGGGCGCCGTCGTGAACACTTGCGCAGTGCGCCTCGGCGAGAGCGTAGCCGTCGTCGGACTCGGTGGTGTCGGACTCTCGGCCGTGCTTGGAGCGGTGGCGTGCGGCGCCAATCGCATCGTGGCGATCGACCTTTCGCCGGCCAAACTTGACGTAGCGCGCGAGATCGGCGCGACGGATGTGTTCTTGGCTGATGCGCCCAACGTCGTCGAGGCCGTCCGGGACCTAACGGGGGGCGGGGTCCACTATGCGGTGGAGATGGCGGGCTCGGTTCAGGCCTTCGATCTTGCGCTGAATGTCACACGCCGCGGCGGCACCACAGCGACGGCGGGACTGGCGAATGCCGCCCAACGGTTCCAGATCCCGCCGCTGGCTCTCGTCGGCGAGGAGAGGGTCATCAAGGGCTCGTACATGGGCAGCTGTGTGCCCTCCCGCGATATCCCCCGCTTCATCGACCTATGGCGTCAAGGTCGCTTGCCGGTGACGCGGCTTTTATCGAGCAGGGGACCGTTGATTGATATCAACGCGGCATTCGACCGGCTCGACCGAGGCGAGGTGATCCGACACCTCGTTGTGATGTGAGGCGGCCTGTAGACAATCGCTACGTGTCAGCCATTGGAAACGAAGGATATTTGACCCCGTGGCCCGTCGAAGAGGATGGCACGCCTGGACCCGTACTCCCCACCCAGGCATCGTAGCGCACTGTGACGGATTGAATGTCGATGAGTGATACTCTGCGGGTAGTCCCCACGCCCATGCGGCGGCAGGTCGAGGAGGGGCTTCGCTCGGCGATCGTGAGCGGGCGCTTCCTGCCCGGGGAGCACCTGTCCGATCGCGTACTCTGCGAGTTGACGGGGGCCAGTCGTAGCGTGGTGCGAGAGGCCGTCCGGCTGCTCGAGGCGGAGGGGCTGGTCACGGTGCAGCCCAACCGCGGCCCGTTCGTCGCGCATCTCTCCGTCGAGGAAGCCTCGCAGATTTACGAGCTACGCAGCGTACTGGAGGCGTTGGCCGGTGAAGGGTTCGCGTTGCGTGCGACCGACGAGGAGCGCCGTGCGTTGCGAGAGGTCTTCGAGGAGCTCGCGCGCTGCGGGCCAGACACTGAGCGGGAGACCCTGCTTGCGATCAAGCAACGGTTCTACGGAGGGCTGCTGAAGGGCGCGCGCAATGCCTACGTCGCCCGCATGCTTGAGCAGCTGATGAACCGCAATATGCAACTGCGCGCGATGTCGTTGTCGGATCCAGGGCGCCTGCCTTGGACGATCAAGGAGATCCGGCGGGTCGTCGAGGCGATCGAGCGACGCGATCCCAACGAGGCATTCATTGCGTGCCGTGAGCACGTGCAACGGGCAGCAGACGTAGCGCTTCGGATCCTGCGAGCGCAGCGAGACATCCCCTTGAGTGGGCCATCTGGCAGCGACTGAGAGCGAGCGCGTGCCCCGGTCTGATCGCCTGCCGGGAGGGGAGCTCGATGCTCAGGCGACGTATGTGCCGTGAATGGCCGCAAAGCGCGACATCCACGGCCGCCACGATCAGGCGGGCCCGACGGGCTCACCCGAAACCGCGCCCTCAGCCTTCAGCACCTCGTGTGCGGCTTTGAAGGCATCGAGGCCCGCAGGGATGCCGCAATAGACGGTCGCGTGAAGCAGGATTTCCTTGATTTCCTCCACGGAGACGCCGTTGGCGAGCGCGCCCTTCACGTGAAGTTTCAACTCAGCTGGCTTGCTGAGCGCGGTGAGCATCGCGAGGTTGAGCATGCTGCGCGTGCGCCGATCGAGGCCGTCGCGCGTCCAGGCGTAGCCCCAGCACCACTCGGTCGTGATGCGCTGAAACGCCATCATGAAATCGTCGGCCTTGGCGAGCCCGCCATCGACGTATTCTGCGCCGAGTACGGCGCGCCGCACCGCCAAACCCTTCTCGAACTGTTCGCTCTCAGCCATCACACCCGCTCCACACCACAGACCGTTCGAACAGTCCGCAATCGCATACTGTATGTCAATAAGACAAATGCGATCGGTGCTTCAGTCGGAGGTCGCGCTCGCGGCGCGACAGCGATTTCTAGTCTCGCGTGACATCGTTTCACAGCACCGGTCGCTCAGCGGGGAATCGCGCTGGATTGCAGCATTCCCATCGGCGCCTCCGCGCCGATACGGGCTCGGTATGGACTGCATGTCCGTGAACACTAGGCAGATGGCGGCACGTGAAGTTGAACGGCCTCGACGTCAGGCCGGTCGAGGCGTGGATAGCGCGCCATCACCAGTGGATCGTGTCCCGGAATGATATGCGCTTTGCTCTCGGCAAGTTCATGGAGGCGCGCCCAGCTCTCGGCCATCGCCGCCACGTCAACGACGATCGGGTAAGGATTTCCGGTCTCCATATTGGCGTAATAGTGCGCGGCGTCGGAGGCCAGCACGACGGCGCCCCGGACGGTCTCGACGCGCACGCATTGCAAGCCGCGGGAGTGGCCTGGGACGAGGTGCACCGACACGCCGGGAAAGAGCGTTGCGTCGCCGTCGGTGAAGCGCACCCGGCCGGCGTAGACCCGCCGGACCATCTCAACCACGTCTTCGACCGCAAAGGCGTTGCGTAGCCGGCCGTGACACATGCAGCGGCCGGTGGCGTAGGCCATCTCCGCGTCCTGGAGGTGAAATCTTGCTGCGGGAAACGCCGCCAGATTGCCCGCGTGGTCGTAGTGCAGATGCGTGATGATGACGTCGGTGACGCTTCCTGGCTCGACGCCGACCGCACGCAGCGCATCGCTCGGGTGCTGCAGCAGGACCCGGCCCCGGGCACGGGCTTCCGCCTCGCCAAAGCCCGTATCGACGAGGATCGTTCGCTCGTCGGAGCGCAGCAACCAAACAAAATAGTCCATCGGCATTGGCGTATCGTGCGCGTCTCGGCTGGCATCGGGCGGGAAAATGAAGTTTTCGTGCGCAAATCTGGCATGGGTGGCGTAACGGATCGCAAGGACTTCGTAGGTCATCGTTCTCTCAACCCCCCTTCCTCGCCTGAAACAGAGCCGCCAGGCTGGGCCTTAAATTCGTGTGATCGTGGGCCTCTGGGTCTGCCCCGTGGGTCAGCGTGTTGGCGAAACGCCAGAGGCAAGCCCCAACCCAAATGTGACCACCGTGCTACCCCGCGGACGCGAGCCTCTGCAGTCGACAATCCATACTGTCTTACAATCAGATTGACGGAGTGTCGATTGACGCGCTGCGACCGGTTTGACAGTGTGCCGGTCAACGATGGGCCGAACACGGACCACTGGGAGGACCACAATGTCGGACAATGCCGCCGGAGATCGGCGTTTGCGGCTCGACCGGAGGCAGTTGGTTGGCGCGTTGGGCGGAGCGGTCGCGGCGCCCTTCCTGATCCAGAGCGCGCAGGCTGCTTCAGCGGTTAGCATTGGGGTTATTCTGCCCCTGTCCGGAGCGAATGCTCAGTTCGGGGTCAATTCCCGGAATGGCATCCAGCTCGTTGCAGATCAGATCAACGCGGCCGGCGGTATCAAGAGCCTCGGCGGCGCTCGGATTGAACTCGTCGTGGCGGATGCCACCTCGACGCCGACGCAGGCCGCGACAGTCGCGCAGCGCATGATCACCCAGAACCGAGTTTCGGCGATCCTCGGCGCATTTGCGTCGTCGCTGACACTCGCAATTTCCGAAGTGACGGAGCGACGCGATATCCCGTTCCTGACGATGTCGTTCTCGGACCAGATCACCGAACGCGGCTTCAAGAGCGTGTTTCAGGTCGTCGCCAAGGCTTCCATGATCGGCGCAGCTCAGTTCGATGGAACGCTTGCGATCGCGAAAAAGGCCGGGACCGACCTGAAGCAGGTCGCGATCCTGTTCGAGGATACCGCCTACGGGACATCTCAGGCCGGCGGGCTGCGCAAGGCTGCGGCGAAGGCCGGCGTGCAGGTCGTGATGGACGAGGGCTACCCGCTCGGCATCACCGACGTGACCCCGCTGATCAATAAGCTGCGCACATCCGGTGCCCAGGCGGTGTTTCCGGTCTCCTACCTCAACGACAGCCTGCAGATCATTCGGGTGATGCGCCAGCAAGGGCTGACCATCCCGGCGATCGGCGGCGCGGCGGGCTACGTCATTCCGGACTTCAAGAGCGGTCTCGGCGAGTACGCGGAGGGCATTCTCTCGATCAGCCCCGCAAGCTGGGACCAGGATCCTGCACTGACCGACGCGTTCAGCAAGCGCTACGGCTACTTCATGGTGCACGAGGCGCTGGAGCACGCGGTCTGCCTCGACGTATTAGCGCAGGCCTTGGAGAAGGCCGGCAAGTCGGACCCGGCCTCCCTGCGCGATGCCCTACACGGCACGCGTTTCGATGGCGGCTGGACCAAGGTGATGACCGGAGGGGCCGTCCAATTCGATGCGGCCGGTCTGAACACGTTGGCTGAGCCGTTGATGGTGCAATGGCGGGGCAAGGAGCCCGTCACCGTTTGGCCGGAGCAGTTCGCCAAGGCTCAGCCGGTCTGGAAAGCCTGACGTGGCGCTCATCCAGGCCATTCTCGACGGGATAATGATCGGCGGCGTCTACGCCGTGATCTCGATCGGTCTGACGCTGGTGTTCGGCGTGATGGGCATCATCAACTTTGCCCAGGCCGAATTTCTCATGCTCGGCATGTTCATCGCGTGGTTTGCCTGGGCCAAGCTCGGGCTCGACCCGCTGATCGGCGCCTTCTTGGCCTTCGGACTCGTCTTTCTCCTCGGCCTCGCCGTGCAGCACTGGCTGGTCCGTCGGGTGATGCGTGCGCCCGAAGTCGCGCAGATCTTCCTGACAGTCGGCTTGCTGATCGTTCTGGAGAACGCCGCGCTGCTCGCCTTCGGCTCAGATTTCCGCTCGGTATCGACACCCTACCAAACCGCCGCTCTCCGGCTCGGGCCGCTGTTCATCAGCGTGCCCTATCTCGCCGCCTTCGCGATGTCCGCACTCAGTGGCCTGGGGCTGTGGTGGTTTCTGCGGGTGAGCTGGTTCGGCCGGGCGATGCGGGCGACAGCCCAAGACCCGATGGCGGCGCGGTTGTCGGGCATCGACGTCGACCGGATGCGTCGCCTCGCTTTCGGCCTCGGTGTCGGGCTCTCCGCGTTCGGAGGCGCGGTGATCCTGCCGTACCTGACGGTCTATCCCACGGTCGGCAGCCAGTTCACGGTCTTGATGTTCACGGTGGTGGTGCTCGGTGGCCTGGGCAGCGTGGCGGGCGCCGTGGTCGGTGGCCTCGCGGTCGGGGTGATCCAATCGCTCTCGGGACTCGTCTTCCCGATCCAGCTTCAGAACCTCGTGCTGTTCGTGGTGTTCATCGCGGTCCTAGCGGTTCGCCCCGAGGGTCTTCTGGGGAAGGCGCGATGAGCGTCTTCGCCACGTCCCTGCTCTCAGCGCGATCTCCGCTCTCACGGCGATTTGTGCCCGCCGCGGCGCTCGCGGTTGCGCTGATCGTGCCGCTCGGGCTCGACGGCGACGGCTACGCGATCCGCGTCATCGCCCTGGTGTTCCTGTTTGCGGCACTGGGCCAGAGCTGGAACATCGTCGGGGGGCTCGCAAACCAGATCTCGCTCGGGCACGCGGCCTTCTTCGGGATCGGTGCTTACACCTCGACGCGACTCCTGATCGACTTCGGTCTGTCGCCCTGGTTCGGGATGCTCGCCGGAGGCGTCTTCGGGGGAGCCGCCGCCGCCTTGATCAGCCTCCCGACGATGCGGCTGCGCGGCCACTATTTCGCCCTCGCCACCCTCGCCTTCGGGGAGGTCATGCGCGTCGTCGCCAACGCCTGGACCGGCCTGACCGGCGGCCCCGTAGGCATTTCCGTTCCCTATTCTGCGCCGGGGCTGTGGATGCTGAGCTTCAAGGGCACGCTCCCGTTCTACTATTTGAACCTCGCCGCACTCGTGGGGGTGACGGCGGTGTTTGTCGGCATCCGCCGCTCGGCCTTCGGCTACCGACTCCGCGCCGTGCGAGAGGACGCGAGCGCCGCCGAGGTCGTTGGCGTCGACACCGCGCGTATCAAGATCCAGGCGGCCGTGATTTCCGGGGCGTTGACCGCGATGCTCGGGACGCTCTACGCCCAGATGAACTTCTTCTTTGATCCCGACGCGGTGTTCGGTGCGGCGCCGATCTCGGTGCGCATCGCCCTCATCGCGATTGTAGGCGGCATCGGTACGGCAGCGGGCCCGATCCTCGGTGCGATCCTGATCGTGTCGTTGGAAGAGATCGCCAACGTACTGCTCTCGGGTCAGGTCGCCGGACTGTCGAACCTCGTCTACGGCGTGATCCTGATCTCGGTGATCATGATTCAGCCGCACGGACTCGTCGCCTTCGGTCCAGTCTTCCGGTGGCCCCGGCGCGTCCCAGCCGTGGATGCACCGAAGTGACCGCGCCGGGCACGCCGATGAGCCCGATCCTGGAGTTGCGCGGCGTCGGCAAGCGCTTCGGCGGGCTGCAGGCGCTTCAGGATGTGAGCTTTGAGGTCCGGCGTGGGGAGATCTTGGGTCTGATCGGCCCGAATGGCGCCGGGAAAACCACCCTGTTCTCGACACTGGTCGGCCTGCACCGGGCGGATGCCGGGACGATCCAGCTGGAGGGCCGGAATCTCGTCGGGCTCAAACCCCACCGGATCGCACGGCTCGGTCTGACCAAAACCTTCCAGAACGTCGCGCTGTTCATGGACACGGACGTTCTCGACAACGTCGTCATCGGCGCTTTGCTGCACCACCCGTTGCCCGAGGCACGCGTCCGCGCGCTCGCCTGCCTGGAGCGCGTCGGGCTCGCCAGTATCGCGCACAAACGGGCGGGCGATCTCTCGTTTCCCGAACGCGCCCGCGTCGAGGTCGCCCGTGCCCTGTCGACCGAGCCGAAGTTGCTCCTGCTCGACGAGGTCATGGCGGCGTTGAACGCCGTGGAGATGGCGGAGATGATGGACCTGATCCGGGCACTGCGTGCGGACGGGCTCACCGTCATCGTGGTCGAGCATCACATGAAGGCGATCATGGCGCTGTGCGACCGCATCGTCGCGCTGAGCTTCGGCCGGCTGCTGGCGGTGGGTTCGCCAGACGAGATCGTTCGACACCCCGATGTCGTCACCGCATATCTTGGGCGCGCCTATGCCGAGTGAGGCCGTCGACCTCCTGAGCGTGCGCGACCTCCATGCCGGCTACGGCAAGGCGGACATTTTGCACGGCGTCTCCCTGCGCGTCGGCGCGGGCGAGTTCGTCTGCGTCATCGGAGCCAATACCGCGGGCAAAAGCACGCTTCTGCGGGCGATCTCCCGCCTCGTGCCCCGGGCACGTGGGGCCATCAGCTTTTGCGGCACCGACCTGATGTCTATGCCGGCCCACGCCGTGCCGGCGCTCGGCATCGCCCACGTGCCCGAAGGGCGTCACGTCTTCGGTGACATGACGGTCGAGGAGAATCTGTGGCTCGGCGCGTTCAGCCGGCGGCGGGAACCGAGCCTCAGCGAGCGGATCGAGACGGTCTACGCCCTCTTCCCCCGGCTCGCCGAGCGGCGCAGGCAGCGCGCCGGCTCGATGTCGGGGGGCGAGCAGCAGATGGTGGCCCTCGGGCGCGCGCTCATGCTCGCCCCGGGTCTGCTGATTCTCGACGAGCCAAGCCACGGACTCGCGCCGATCATCGTCGAGGAACTGCACCGAGCCCTATCCGACATACACGCCCAGGGAACCGCCATCCTCTTGGTGGAGCAGAACACGGCGCTCGCCCTTGATGTCGCAAGCCGGGGCTACGTCTTGGAGGCTGGTCGCATTGTGATCGAGGGGACCGCGGAGATGTTGCGGACCAACTCGCAGGTGCGAACCGCCTATCTCGGGATCTGAGCGCCGGATGTCCCATCTCCCTTTCCAGGCTGCCGTCAGAACAAATGACCATCCGGCCGAGGGGGCGGTGCGTTTGGCTGCCTCCTGGGCAACGGGCTGAGGGACCGAGATGCTGGATTTTATCGCGACGCTGACAGCGCGCCTCCCCCACGCTTTAGACGATCCCGAGTTGCGGGCGTCGGCGCGTGGCCTGGACGCGCGCGTCCAGCTCGCGTGCGGCGACGCGGCGGTCGACCTCGTGTTCGCGCCGGATACGCCGACGCGATGGTGTGATTCCGCCGGCGGCGTTGTCGACGTCGCTCTGACCGCGCCGCCGGCCGTTTGGGAGGCCGCCCTGGCGCGGGTGCCGCCGCCGCGGCACCAGTCCTTTACCGCCCTGCAACTGGCAAATCCCGACGCGACCGTGTCGGGCGACCCATTGCGGGTGGCCCAGGCGCGCCCGGCCCTGGAACGGTTGCTTGAGGTCCTGCGGCTGGTGGTCGGGCCAGTCACCACCGGTGGTTCGCCGCCTCAGCCGGTCGCCCGGGACATGGGCCAGGTGATCGGAGGCTACGTGTCCCTGATCACTCAGGAGGGGCCGTGCGAGGTCTTTTTCGAGACGGCGGGCTCTGGGTCACCGGTGGTATTCCTGCACACCGCCGGGGCGGATTCGCGGCAGTACGGCGCGTTGCTGTCGGACGTGGCATTGGCGAGGGACTGGAAGCTCCTGGCATTCGATTGCCCCTTTCACGGGCGATCGCTGCCACCCCTGGATTGGGACGGGGGCGCGTACCGTCTCGACAGCGTACGCTACGCTTCGTGGGTCACGACGTTTCTGGAGACCGTTGTGGCGGCGCCAGCGATTCTGGTCGGCTGCTCGATGGGTGCGGCGATCGCCCTCACGGTCGCTGCCGACCGCCCCGACCTGCTGCGGGGAGTCATCGCTCTGGAAGCGCCGCTGCGCTCATCGGGGCGCCGCAACCCCTATCTCGCCCATGCGGCCGTCTCGGGGGGAATGCACAACAGCGCCTACGTGCGCGGTTTGATGAGCCCAACCAGCCCGGAAGCGTGGCGGCGGCGCGCCGCATGGATCTACGCGCAGGGTGGGCCGGGCGTTTATACCGGTGATCTGGCCTTCTACAGCGACGAGTTCGACGGGGCCCGGATCGCGCCGCGAATCGATGCGGGCCGGCTTCCGGTCCACCTCCTCACCGGGACCTACGATTACTCGGCCACCACCGACGATGGTGCGGCGCTCGCGGCCCTCATGCCGGGCAGTAGCTTCCACGAGATGCCAAACCTCGGGCATTTCCCGATGTCCGAAGACCCGGACCTGTTCCGCCCTTACTTCACGCGGGCACTCGAGGCGATCCGGGCTGCCGGCTGACGAACATCACATCCATGGAGGAGAGAACGATGGCGGACCACAAGATCATGCCACCCGCGACGCTCGGGTTTATCGGCCTGGGTAAGATGGGACTTCCGATGGCCGTACGACTGATCGAGGCCGGCTACGCCGTGCGCGGCTACGATCCAGCAGAGCAGGCCCTCGACAACTTGGTCGGCGCTGGCGGCACGGCATGTACGTCCGCCGCGGCAGCGGCGGCGGGCGCGGCGGCGGTGATCACCATGTTGCCCGATGGCGATACCGTGCGCCGCGTGGTTCTCGACGATACCGATCCGGTCGGCACGGCGATGACCCGGGGCACGGTCTTGATCGAGATGAGCTCCTCGGCACCACTCTCGACCCGAGCGCTCGGGGAGAGACTGGCGGGGGCTGGGATCGATGTCGTCGATGCGCCGGTCTCGGGCGGTGTGAAGAAAGCTGTCGCCGGTACTCTGTCCATCATGACAGGCGGTGAGCCGGCAGTGATCGAGCGCATCACGGGCGTCCTGGACGCGATGGGCGGCTCCATGTTCCGAACCGGCGCCTTGGGTTCAGCGCATGCCATGAAGGCGCTCAACAACTACGTCTCTGCCGCCGGGTTGATCGCCGCCTGCGAGGCGGTGCAGATCGGCGCTGCGTTTGGCCTCGACCCAGAATTGATGACGGATATTTTCAACGTCTCCACCGGCCGCAACAACTCTACTGAGAACAAGCTCAAGCCCTTTATCATCACGGAAGCCTACAATTCGGGCTTCGGGCTCGCGCTCATGACCAAGGATATCGGTATCGCGGTTGATCTCGCCAAAGAGCTGGCGCGGCCCGCACCCTTTTCCCAAGACGTCGTCGCATTCGCCCGCCGCGCTCTGGAACAGCTGGGCCCCGCCGCCGATCATACCGAAGTCGATCGTTATCTCAAGAACTTGGCCGCCAAAGCTGTTGGTGAGCCTGGTGCGTCAGCACAAACCCTTAAGTCATAGTGACACCAGGAACGCCGCAACGGTACCCCCTCACTGTTGCCCCTTAAAAGGGTCAGAGGTGCTGGCTAGGGCCGGGTCCTCGCAGTGCTACGCGAGAGACTGCGGCCGGGAAGGCTCCGCGGGGCTCACTGCGGAACGGCGCCGATCTCCCGCAGATAGATTGCGGTCGCCGGATGCAGCCACGCGGCCGGCACGTTCGAGACCAGGTTGCGCGGATCGCTCTCGTGTCCCTGTGCATAGTGGCGCGCCAGCGTGTTCCGCCCCTGATCGATCGCCCGCACGAGGCGCGAGACGTAGGCGTCATCGAGCCCTGGCCGGCCTAGAATGAAGCTCCAAGAGCCGACGGTCTCGATCGCCGCGTCCTGTCCCTTGAACGAGCCCGCCGGGACGGTCAGGCGTCGCAGCGACGAGCGGAGCGCGAGGATCTTCGGGACTGCTTCCGGCGCCGGGCCGAAGAACCGAGCGCCGCCGGGCGCGTCCGCGAGGGTCTTGAAGCCCGGCCAGCCGAGGCTCGCGCCCCACAGGGCAGCCGCTCGGCCATCGCGGACTTGAACGGCGCCGTCGCCGGCATCGTCGAGAAGGATCGGGCGGATGTCGTGCTCGGGATCGATGTCTGAACCCAGGAGCACGGTACGCCCCATCAGCGTAAAGCCGGAGGCGCGCGTGCCGAGCGCGACGGCGCACCCGCGCAAGTCCGCCACGCTGTGGATTGAGCTGGCCGTCGGGACCACGAACAACCCGGGCGATGCGTCGATCGGGGCGACGACGGTCAGGCCGGGTCCGGAAGGTGGCTGAGCATTCAACGCGTCGAAAGCGTACTCGCCCTGCACGAGGGCCAGATCGAGCTTGCCTTCCCGCAGCAGTGCGAGGTTCTCGGTCGAGCCCTTCGTGATGCGAGGCTCGATCGTCAGAGCGGGATCAACCTCGTTGACCGCTGCGACGAGCGCGCGACCGAAGGCGGGGAACGAGCCTCCCGGCGTTGCCGTGCCAAGCACGATAGGGCTGTTCGCTGCGCCCTCCTGACCCCGGCTCGATGTCGGGGCGAGGGCTAGACATGCTAGGAGAAGACGGCGTGAGATCACGATAATCGGCCTTTCCGTGGATGAGCCAGACCGAACTACGCGACCGTCCCTGGACCGCACCGCGTCTTGTGCCTCGCACCACCATCTTGATGGCGGTGCCCCGGCCCTGCTCAGGAGGCCGAGATACGTGCCTAAGGTTGAGCGATAGGTCCGGTCGGTGATGGCCCCAGCCTATCGGCCGCACAGGAGGGAGCAGATGATCTTGAAGCTAACGGAGTGGTCGTCACGCCGCCTCACTCAGAACGAGCTGCCACGGCGCAATCGCCCCCTGCCCTGACTGGCCGCGGATATGCCGATTCATCGTCCTAGTCCATGTGTACGAGGAAACGTGCGATCGCATCGTGAATCAGCGCGACGATCTGTGCCTCCCGTCGCTCGAATTCCTCGAGCAGTCCTGAGACCGCGACGGCGAGGGGACGGCCCTTGCGGTCGATGCGGTTGGGTAGTGGCACCGCGATCGACCCGGCGCCGGACGTGACGAGGCCATGCGAGAAGAAATGGCCGTCCTGCCGCAAACGGGCCACGTTGGCCAAGACGGCTGCGACTTGAATCGGGGGTTGCTCGGGCGGGGCCTCCGCGTTCGTGCGCCGTACGAGTGGGCCGATCTCGGCATCCGGGATCCCGGCGAGAAGCGCGGTGCCGGTCGCCGACCACACCACAAGTCGGCGCGTGCCGGGTGGGACGTGAAAGCGCATCGCGGTTTGCGCCTGCAACACGTGGACGTACTGCGAGTAGATGGTGTTGCGTGCCGCTAGGATCACCGTGCCGCCCGTGCACTCGGACAGATGCTCGAGCATGCGCACGAGACTACCGTCGCGCACCGGCCCCTTGTCGAGCCACGCGCCCAGCAGCGCGACCCGCGGCGACGGCAGGAAGCTGCGGCTGTCGGCGTCGTAATCGAGATAGCCGAGTTGGGCCAGGCTCTTCAAAAGCATCGAGGTTGAGGATTGCGGAAAGCCTAGGCGTTCGGCAATCTCCGAGACCCGAGCTTCGCGCTGAAGCTCGTCGAACAGCTCCAGGATCTGAAGCACGCGGCCCGCGGACTTCACGAAAGCCAAGGAGGGACCGACTGCATCGGCCCTGACCAAGAGGTCCGTGCTCGAACCCGCTCCGGTCTTTACCCGAGGCGTGAAGCGGTCGGGGGCAATCATACCCGGCTCCAGGCCGGTAGTGCGAGGAGGCTGTGAACGGCCTCGAACGTGATATCCGCGCGCCGTGAAGCCCACCAATAGGCTGCCCGCCCGGCAATCATCTGAGTCGCCCGCAACTCGAACGAACATGGCGTTTGCGGCGCGATCTCATGGCATGTCCAATCATCGTGAATGGAGTACGGGCCGCTTGGGTCCAGCTGCCGTCATGAATGCATCACCGCATCCGCGCTCGACGACGTATAGTGCGAATCATCCGCCGCTCCATCACAGATGTGATATCGCTCAGCAGATCCACGATGACGGTTGAAGACCAATCCCGGCTCTGTCCTACTCGAGGGCGAGCGCCGGACAGTGATGCTGTCCGGACGTGCTGAGACCGCGCGCCAAGGGCGGCTCTGCTCGGGAGGAATGCCGATGTCGATCCGCCTCGCGGCCGTCGCCGCGCGTCTCGTCTCCGTGGCGCTGCTATTGTCCGCTTTGAGCGGACCGACCCTCGCCGAGACGAACACGGTCCGCATCGGCCTGCAATACGGCCTCGTCTACCTGCCGGTAATGATCGCTCAGAACGAAGGTTTGTTCGATAAGCGCGCCAAGGCGGCAGGCCTCGACGGGCTGTCGGTCACGCTGAGCCGCTTCAGTGGCTCGGCCGCGATGAACGACGCACTGCTTTCCGACAGCATCGAGCTGGGCACACTCGGCGCGACCGGCGCCTTGATCGCCTGGGACAAGACCCGCGGTCGTCAGCAGATCAAGAGTCTCTGCGCCCTCACTTCAGTCGTCTACACGCTGTTTACGGGCAAGCAGGGCGTTACCGCGCTGAAGGATTTTACCTTTGGCGACAAAATCGCGGTCCCAGCCTTCAACTCGCCGCAGGCTATCCTGCTGCGGGTGGCCGCAGCCCGGCAGCTCGGCGATCCGGCCAAGGCGGATACTCTGATGGTGAGCCTGCCCCACCCCGACGCCACCGCGGCCATGCGCGCCGGGCAAGGCATCGCCGGCTACTTCTCGACGCCACCCTTCACCCAGATCCTACGGGCGGATCCCAAGCTCCGGGCGATCATGACCTCCACCGGTCTGATCGGCGACAGTGACCCTACCGCCGCGACCCTGAACGCCAAGCAGGGCTTCGTCGACGCCAATCCCAAGGTGACGCAGGCCATCCTCGCCGGCATGGAGGACGCGGTTTCGCTCATCCGCAGCGACCCGAGGCGGGCGGCGGCGATCTACCTGGCTTCAGAGCAGGTGCAGATCGATCAGGCCCAGGTCGAGTCGACCCTCACCGACGGGTCCCTCGTCTACGGCGTGGCCCCGAAAGACATGGTCAACCTTGCCAAGGCGATGGCGGCGCAGGGGCTCCTGCGCAAAGTGCCGACCGACTGGCAAGAGCTCTTCTTTCCGGGCCTCAAGGAACGCGACGGAAGCTGAGCGAGCCATACGGGCGAGCCCCTGATCTGACAGACCACGGAGCAGAGATGCAGAGCTTCCGCTTCAGCGCCGAACCGCTCCCGGCCGAGGCCGAGGCGGCCCGTGCGGCCGTCCGGGTTTTTCTCGACGCTGAACTGGCGGCGGGGCACTTCGTGCCACATCGGACCTCGTGGACGACCTTCGACGCCGGCTTCAGCCGACGTGCCGGGGCGGCCGGGTTCATCGGCCTGACCATGCCGGAAGCGTATGGTGGCCATGAGCGGTCCGGCCTCGTCCGCTTCGTCGTCACCGAGGAGATGCTGGCGGCCGGCGCGCCCTGCGGGGCGCACTGGATCTCCGACCGCCAGTCTGGCCCACAGATCCTGCGGCACGGTTCCGAGGCGGCCAAGCGGGCGATCCTGCCGCGGATCTGCCGCGGCGAATGCGCCTTCGGCATCGGCATGAGCGAGCCGAACTCGGGCTCGGACCTCGCCGCCGTGCGCACCCGCGCGGCGCGCGACGGCGACGATTGGTTGATCAACGGCTCCAAGATCTGGACGACGAACGCCCATCAGGTCGATTACCTGCTCGCCCTGGTCCGGACCGGTGAGCCCGGACCAGACCGGCACGGCGGCTTGACCCAGTTCATCATCGACATGGCGGCTCCCGGGGTCACGGTGCGACCGATCCTCGACCTGTCAGGCCACCACGAGTTCAACGAGGTGTTCTTCACCGACTACCGCGTCCCGGACGCCATGATGGTCGGCGCGGAGGGCGAGGGCTGGGGGCTCGTCACGGAGGAACTCGCTTTCGAGCGCTCGGGGCCCGACCGCTTCCTGTCGGACTACCGGCTGCTCGTCGAACTCGTCGACCGGATCGGGCCGGAACCCGACCGGTTCCAGGCGGTCGAGACCGGCCGGATGGTGGCGCAGCTCACCGCGCTCCTCGGCATGTCGGCCTCGGTGGCCCGGCTCCTCGACAAGGGCGTCGTCCCTGGCGTTGAGGCGGCGCTCGTGAAGGATGTCGGCAACAGCTTCGAGCGCGCGGTGCCGGAGATCGCCCGGCGGCTCGTGCCGGTTGAGCCGAGCCTCACCGCGCAGGGCGAGCCGTTCCGTGAGGCGCTCGGCGGCGTGACCCTGCGGGCGCCCTCCTTCACCCTGCGCGGCGGCACCCGCGAGGTTCTGCGCGGGGTCATCGCGCGGGGACTGGGCTTGCGATGAACACGACCAACCACGCACAGGATGGGGCGGCCGACGAGGTCGCCGACATCGTCCTCGATCAATTCGAGCGGCTGCTGGCCCAGCATCTCTCGCCGCAAGTGCTGGCGGCCTGCGACGGTGCCGTGGACGACGCGGCCTGGCCCGCGGATCTCTGGAGGGCGCTTAACGACAGCGGTCTGCCGCTGGCCCTGGTGCCCGAAGCGGCCGACGGGATCGGCTTGGAGGCCAGGACGGCGGCCTTGCTGATCCGGCGCTGTGGGCAGGCGGCCTTGCCGCTGCCGCTACCCGAGACCATCGCGGGTGCGGCGCTCTGGGCGGCGG
>NZ_VRVD01000400.1:0-4363 GCF_008040015.1 Methylobacterium sp. WL18
CCTTGGCGGCGGGGGCCTCGCTCGCGGCCGGAGCCGGCGCATCCTTCGCCAGAAGCGGCTGGGCCAAAAGCAGCGGCGCGCTCAGCACCGCCATCCGCACAACACGATCGAACATCGAGACTCCCCCCGGGATCGCAACGATTCCGGGGCGCAATCTCGCCGGACGGCCACGCTTCGGACAAGGGCGCGTCGGCTTTCGCCAACAGGTCAGGTGCGCGCTCTCGGAAACGTGAGCCCGGCGCGACCGACGCCCTTGAGCGCGGCCTGGAAATCGTCTTCACTGCCGCCATTGTCCGAGATCGGCGGGGGAACGCCGCGCCGCCGTGCGATCGGTCGAGGAGCAGATCAAGATGGCAGCGGTGTCCGGGCGGCCGATCGACGTCCATACCTGGAGCACGCCGAACGGCTGGAAGATTCCGGTGATGCTCGAAGAGTGCGGGCTGCCGTACCGGGTGGTCCCGGTCAACATCGGCAAGAACGAGCAATTCGCGCCCGACTTCCTGGCGATCTCACCGAACAACAAGATCCCGGCCATCGTCGACCCGGACGGGCCGGGCGGGCAGCCGATCACGGTGTTCGAATCGGGGGCGATCCTGCAGTATCTCGGCCGCAAGACCGGCCAGTTCTACCCGACGGACGAGCGCGCCCGGGTGGCCGTGGACGAGTGGCTGTTCTGGCAGGTGGCCGGGTTCGGCCCGATGCTCGGGCAGACGCACCACTTCAAGATCTACGCGTCCGAGAAGGTGCCGTACGCCATCGAACGCTTCACCGCCGAAGCCAACCGCCTCTACGGGGTGCTGGAGCGGCGGCTCGAGGGCCGCGACTACCTGGCGGGCGACTATTCCATCGCCGACATCGCGACGGTGACCTGGGCCAAGCTCAACTTCAAGCAGGGCGTCGAGATCGCCGCCCTGCCGAACGTGGCGCGCTGGCTCGAGACCGTTCTGGCGAGGCCGGCCGTCCAGCGCGGCCTCGCGGCGATCTGAGCCTCAGTTCTTGTTGGCGGCCTGCTGGTTCACGTCCGGCACGCGCGTCCAGGTCTGCGAGCCGCACAGCACCTTGAGCATGCAGCCCGAGACGCTCAGCTCGGCCTCGCTCTCGCGCTCCAGGCTGACGGTGTAAACCTTGCCCTCTTCGATGTTGTAGAGTTCGCCGGTGAACTTCTCCTCGTCGGGCTTCAGGCCGTCGATGAGCTGCAGGCCGATCACGGGGCGGCTGCGCTTCTTCGGATCGGGGTTTTTCAGGTCGGTCTTCGCGGCGCCGTTCTCGGCGGTCGGGGCCTTCAGCCAGACCACCTTGCCGCAGACGAGCTTCTGGCTCGGGCCGCACCGGTCGATGCGGATCTTTGCGCGGCCATCCCCGGTGAGCCAGGTGCCGGACGGATCCTTCCCGGTATCGGCGGCGGCGGCCGAAAGGCCGGCGAGCAGGAGTGTGGCACAGAGGGCGAGGCGCATGGTTCGTCTCCGAATTTTGGGCACCGAGGGCGCCTGAGAGGCTGACGAAATCGGCTTGAGGCCAGTGAGCCGGCGCAATCAGGCGATTTTTCGGCGGTGTTGCGGCAGAGCCACGGCCACGCTTGTTTCAGAGGGTCCCAGAGATCGTTACGGTGGATAACTCGCTCGGTTCCCCCTTGCCGATATAACCTACAGGTTATAATTTGACCCGTGGCTTGGGCGGTCGAATTTGATGGCGCGTTTCGCGCGGGGTTCGCAGCGCTCGATGCCGACGTGCGAAAGGCCATTGCCGCCTATGCCTTGGCCCTCGCCAGCGAGGGGCCGCAGCTCGGCCGGCCTATGGCGGACACCGTGAAAGGGTCCACGCACGCCAACATGAAGGAGCTGCGTCCGACCGTGAACAAGGTCGAGTGGCGTGTCGCCGACGCGTTCGACGCAGCCCGGCAAGCCATCGTTCTCGCCGCAGCGGCCAAGGGCGGTCGGTCCTCGGCGCTCGTCAACAGGCAGATGATCGCGAAGGCCGATGCACGCTTCACGGCACATCAGGCGGCCATCGCCGCGCAGCAGACCTCGCATGCAGACACGCCACGCGCTGGCAGGAGGAAGCCCAAGCGATGACGGATGTTGCAAAGCCCGGCACCCGCATGCCGCTCGCCGACATCTTGGCCGAGTTCTCCGCGGAAGAGCAGGCGGACATCCGCGCCCACGCGGACGATCTCATTCAAGAGAGCCGGACCCTCGCGCAGTTTCGGCGCGCGGTGGGGATGACGCAGGCCGAACTCGCGCAGGCGCTGGACACATCGCAGGCCTATGTGGCGAAGCTTGAGCGGAACCCCTCCGCCGCCATGCAGGTCTCCACGATCGCCCGCATCGCGTCCGCGCTCGGAGGCGAGGCCAGAATCGTGGTCAGCCTGCCCGGCAAGCCGGACGCGACCTTCGACATCCCGGCATCCGGCGCGCGAAAGAAGTCCGTTCGTCCGAAGAAGACGCCCGGCGCGACCGCGTGAGTTCGACCGGGCGCGCAGCTTGAGGACCGGTAGGGCGCCCGCTATAAGCCTGCGGCGGAAGCGAAATTTTCGCCCCTGAGATGCGCCCGTCAGCCCGGCGCGCACCCTCCGCCTTTTTCACAAACAGACCGGACACACCATGGCCACCGAGCGCACCTTCTCGATCCTCAAGCCCGACGCCACCCGGCGCAACCTGACCGGCGCCGTGAACGCGGTGATCGAGGAGGCGGGCCTGCGCATCGTCGGCCAGCGCCGCATCCGCCTGACCCAGGAGCAGGCCGAAAAGTTCTATGAGGTCCACAAGGAGCGGCCCTTCTTCGGCGAGCTCGTCAGCTTCATGACCTCCGGCCCGGTGGTCGTGCAGGTGCTCGAAGGCGAGAACGCCGTCGCCAAGTACCGCGAAGTGATGGGCGCCACGAACCCGGCCCAGGCCGCCGAGGGTACGATCCGGAAGCGGTTCGCCGAGTCCGTTGGCGAGAACACCGTGCACGGCTCGGACAGCGCGGAGAACGCCAAGCTCGAGATCGCGCAGTTCTTCAAGGATTCCGATATCGCCGCCTGATCCGGAGACCGGGGTGGCGGGTCGGGCACACCGTTCCGCCATCCCGTCGCATTCCCCCCGGCAGCGGGGTGAATGCCGCCCGGTGTGTCCGGTCCGCCATTGACGGGGCGGCGCCCGGCGGCGTCCAACGGCCGAGGTTAATTGACCCTCAGCCCTGGACCGCCAAGACCATGACGATGCGCCGCCTGCCCCTGCTGATCGCGTCCGGCCTGATCGCGATCGGCGCGACCGCCGCCCTCGCGGGCGGATCCCCGGCCCCGTTCCAGCAGTACGAGCCGGATCCGGCGCTGAAGACGGCCACGAAGGCCAGCCTCGAAGGCCGCGTGCGCCACGCCTGCACGGTCGTCCAGGCCCGGCTGACCAGCGCCCCCGAGGCGTCCCTCGAGCGTCCCTGCGGCTGCTACGCCCGTCAGACCCTGCGCAGCCTCGACGAATCCGAGGTCGAGGCCTACCGCACCACGGGCTACTTCAACGATTCCGCCCGCGCCAAGGCCCTCTCGGCCCTCGACAGCTGCAAGCTGCAGCGGCCGATCTGACCCTCCCGGGGCGCTGCCCCGGACCCCGCCGAAGGGACTTGTCCCTTCGGAATCCCCGTTACAGGCTGAACAGGACGCCGTCCGGTGCCGCGTCGGCGATGACGACGCGATCGCCCTCCAGCCGGGCGTGTCCGCCGGCCACCAGCGCCAGCACCGCGGGATAGAGCCGCCGCTCCTGGACGATCACCCGGTCGGCGAGGCTGTCCGGGTCGTCGCCCTGGCGTACGGGGATCGCGGCCTGCGCCACGATCGGCCCGGCATCGAGTTCGGGCACCACGAAATGCACCGTGCAGCCGTGCAGTCGCACGCCGGCGTCGAGCGCCTGCTTGTGCGTGTGCGTGCCCTTGAACAGCGGCAGCAGCGAGGGGTGGATGTTGAGCATCCGCCCGGCCCAGCCGGCCACGAAGTCCGGCGTGAAGATCCGCATGAAGCCCGCGAGGCAGACGAGGTCGACGTCGGCCGCCCGGAGTTCGGCGTCGAGGGCGGCATCGAAGCTGGCCCGATCCCGGAAACCGGTGTGGTCGATCGCCCGGGCGGGGATCCCGGCCGCCGCCGCCCGCGCGAGGCCGGCGGCGTCAGGGCGGTTCGACAGGACCAGCACGATCTCGGCCGGATAGGCCGGATCCTTCGCGGCCTCGATCAGCGCGACCATGTTCGAGCCGCGGCCCGAGATCAGGACCGCGACGCGGGTCTTGCCGGTGGCGGCCATCAGAGCGCGAGGCGTCCACTGAAGGTCACGGGCTCGGGGCCGCGCGCGGTGATCCGGCCGAGGCGCACCGGCGCCTCGCCGGCCCGGGTCAGGGC
>NZ_VRVD01000401.1:0-4360 GCF_008040015.1 Methylobacterium sp. WL18
ACCCTGCGCCTTTTCCTGAACCCGCGCGCCAACGCGCCGCCGGGCCCGGAGTTCAGAACGCGTAGCGCACGGTGCAGTACGGCAGGGATTCGGCCAGCAGCGCCTTGAACCGGGCGAGCCATCGCCCCTTCCAGCCGGTCCGGCAGCGCGGCGTCGAGGATGCCGGTCAGCGTGTTCTGTCCGACCCGTCCGGCGTAGCTCGCCTTGGCGGTGTCGGATTCGATCCGGAGGCTCGACACGTCGATCACCCCGTCCGGCCCGGAGGCCGCCCGCAGGGTCAGTTGCGCGCGGCTGCCGAGAGCGCGACGCAGGGCCGGGTCCGCCAACCGCAGGCCGTCGACCTTGCCGTCCGCCGTGATGGAAAAACGCTGGGCGGACGGATCGCCCTGGGGATCGACCCCGAGGCGCGCCTCGATCCGGTCAAGGCTGGAATCCCGGCTGCGCAGGCCGGCCGCGTCGAGGGTCCCCCGCACCGTCGGCGCGGCGAGCGGCCCCTTCACGCTGCCGTCGAAAACCAGCGTGCCGATCTCGGCCTCGCCGGCCTTGGTCACCGCGCCCTCGGTGGGCAGCGCGCGGGCCTGGAGCGTCAGGTCTGCGATCCGGTCCTTGGTCAGGCTGCCGCTGGCGGCGAGCCGCGCGGTCCGCGAGGTCAACTCCAGCCGGTCGATCCGGAAGGCGCCGCTATCCGCGAAGGCGAAGCCGCCGTCGAGCTTGGTCGTGCCGGCGAAGACCGATGCGGCCGGACCGGGCACGAGGCCCTCGATCCGGGCCGCGAGGTCCAGGGCCAGCCGACGCTCGGCACCGATCCGGGAGATCTTGGCGCCGCCCTTGGCGCCGATATCCGGGCCGGCGGTGAAATCGAGATGGGCGTTCCAGGCATCCAGCGTGCCGGTGCCGACGAGGTCGAAATCGATCGGCGGCGTGCCGGGGACGTTGGCCGCCTTGGACAGCAGCCCGCCCGCCGGCTCGACCAGGTTGGCCTTCAGCTCCAGGCGGTCGCCCTGCGGCACGTAGACCAGCGACAGCAGGAAGCGCCCGGCCGCGTCCAGGCGCTGAGCCCGGGCCTGCAGATCGAGCCCCTCGCTTGCCGCCCCGAGCCGCGCCTTGCCCTCGGCCGAGAGCCGCGCCGGCTGACCGGCCACGGGCTCGCCCAGCACCAGCTCGGCCAGCTTGAAGCCCTTGATCTCGACCTTCACGGGCAGGTCCGGCAGCAGCTTGCCGTCCGGCTTGGCCTCCGGCGGGGTCGGGCCGGGAATCGGCCGGCGCAGCACTTCGATCCGCCCGATCTCCAGGCTGTCCACCTCGAGCCGGCCCGACAGCAGCGCCAGCCGCCGCCAGACGATCCGGGCCCGGTCGAGCTTGAGCCATACGCCGTCGCGGTCGCTCACCGCCACGTCGCGGATCGTGGCGTCCGAGGACAGGGCCCCGTCCACCGCCCCGATCGCCACGCGCGACGACGGTGTCGAGAGCGCCCGGGACAGGAGCCCGCCGAGCACGGTTTTCTCGCCGTCGTCGGCGTGGGTCGTGTTCGGAGCGACGGAGAAGATCGCGCATCCCAGAATCAGGCACAGGGCGATCAGGACCCGCGCGGCGCCCCTCCTCCTTTTGCGGGGGAAGGTGGCCCCCGAAGGGGGGCGGGAAAGGGGAGCGACGCCTCCGGAGATGACGCGATGGGCGTGAAATCCTGCGCCGTCTCGCTGTCCCTCTCCCGACCCGGCCTGACGGCCGGCCCACCCTCCCCCGCAGAGGGGAGAGGGAGAGCGTCCGGATCCGCCCCGACCTCCAAAAAAATCTGCCATTCAGAACGCCTGCCCCAGGCTGAGATACAGAACAGCCGGGCGGACATGGCCGCCCTTGTAGGGATCGAGCGGGAAAGCGAGATCGGCGCGGATCGGGCCGATGCCGGTGTAGTAGCGCAGCCCGATGCCCACCGATTTCCGGATCTTCTCATCGAAATCCGGCAGGGCCGAGGCGAAGGCGGTGCCCGCATCGAAGAACGGCACCACCCCGATCGTGTCGGTGATCTTGATCCGCGCTTCGATCGACGCCTCCAGCAGGCTGCGGCCGCCGATCGGCAAGTTGAACGGACCGATCGGCCCGAGCGTCCGGTACGGGTAGCCGCGCACCGAGCCGCCGCCGCCCGCGAAGAACCGGAAATTGTCCGGGATGTCCCCGAGCGGCGCGCCCGAAACCGAGCCGAAGCCGATCCGCCCGGCGAGAATGTAGCGGGATTCGTCGTCCAGCGAATAATAGGTCGAGCCCTGCGCCTTCGCGACGACGATCCCGGGCGACGAGATCGCCCCGGGATAGGCGGCGAGCGACGCGATCGCCCGGAACCCCTCGGTGGGATCGAGCAGGCTGTCGGTGGAATCGTAGGTCACCGAGGCCGGCACGCCGATCAGCCGGTAATTGACCGTACCGAGGGCGTCCTTCGAGCGCCCGGCCTGCGCGTCCAGCCCGATCTGCGCCGAGAACGTGTCGGAGAACCGATGCCGGATCGCGCCCGAGACCCCGCCGCCATCGACCAGGTAGCTCTGCTGCACCTCGCGGGTGATGAAGGCGTTGGCCAGGAAGTCGTTGCGGGTGCCGCCGAGCGCAGGCTGAACGTAGGTCGCCGACAGGCGCCCGCCCAATCCGTTGGTGCCGATCCCGGCGATCTTGCGCTGGGTTGCGAACGGGTCGTTGCCCAACCCGAGGTAGTAGATGTCGGCATCGAGCCGGAACGTCTCGCCGCCGCCGAACAGGTTGCGGTTGGCGTAGTACGCGCGCACGCCGGGCCCATCGACGGTGGAATACCGCGCGGAGACGCCGACGAGATTGCGCTCGCGTTCGCTCAGTTCTGCGAAGAGCGGCAGGTTTCCGTCGGCGTCGAGCGCCGTACCTTCGCGGATCCGCGCCGCGCCGATCGCCTCGACGCGCGTCAGCGATCGGCGGATCGCCGCCACGGCCTGGGGCGAATACGGGTCCCCGGGCTCCGCATAGATGAAGGACCGGATCGTCGCCGGGTCGATCCCCGGCGCACCGCTGACCGCCACCGGCCCCAGCCCGGCGACGGGGCCGGGCTCCACCGTGAAGGTCACATCCATGACGTGAGCGGTGTCGTCCACCACCGGGTCGCGCGCCACCACCTTGGCGAAGGGGTGCCCCTGCGCCCGGAACTGGTCGACGATCCGGGCTTCCCGGGCCAGCACCGTGGCCGACCGGGCCGGAACGTCGTCGTCCACCCGGGTGATCCGCGGCGGCAGCACCGCCTCCGGGAACGGTCGGCCCGCACGATCCCGCACCGTGATCCGGCGCAAGGTGTAGAGCGGCCCGAGATCCACCGCGATCCGCACCGGCACCAGGCCACGGTTGCGCCACCGTTCGGCGGCCCCCACGGCGGCCGCGGGACCGGCCTGCCCCGCCACCGGAACCGAGTCGATCCGGATCGCGGCCGTGCCTTGATAATAGCCGTAGCCCGAGAGCACGTCGGCGAGCTTGGGCAGGTCCACCTCGGCCCGGCGCAGCAGCCCCTCCCCGTCCGGCGGCGGATCCTGGCGCAGCCGATACAGGGTCGAAATGTCCTGAAGCGCCTGGAGGACGTCGGAATCGTCCGTCCCCGTGATGCGGACCGCATAGGGCAACGCCGTCGCGCTGGGCGCCGGCGGCTCGGGTTCCGAGCCGAACAGACCGAACAGGTCGAAGGCGCGCGCCGGCTCCGCAAGCAGCGCGCCCAGCGGCACGGACAGGGCTGCGGCGAGCGTCAGCGCCGGCAGCGCACGGCGCGCACCGGAGACGGGCGATCGGTTGAGGCGAGCGGAGAGGCGCAAAGCGCGCTCGTCAGCCCCGATGGCGGTCGGCCGTGCCGCTCGCTTCAAAATCCATCGCATTCCCCCCCAGACGCCCTGCAGCGTACCCCGACCCTCCTTAACGGTCTCGCGATCCCAGGCCAATAACGGCTCAGGGTTAGGTCGGGGATGAAGTTTGTCGCATCATGGCATATGCGCCGCGACAATCACGGTATCGCGGATGAGCCAGCGCGCCAGTGGGGCAAAGCCGGCATCGATACGCCCGACCGGGCGCCGCCGATCATCTGGATCGCTTGCAAGTCGGGAATATTGCGACCGTGTCCGTCTGACACCGGAACAGCCCAGACGGCGTTCCGACCCCCCTCCCCCGAAAAGAAGCGCGAAGTCCGGCATTGGAACCAAGGCGACCTCCGGAAGTGGTTTCGAGATCCAGTGTTGAGACACCAAAAACCCGGTCCGCGTGAGCGGGCCGGGTTTTTGGTGGTGGTCGGGTGGTCGAGAGGGATTTGGTTGCGGGGACAGGATTTGAACCTGTGACCTTCAGGTTATGAGCCTGACGAGCTACCGGGCTG
>NZ_VRVD01000402.1:0-4354 GCF_008040015.1 Methylobacterium sp. WL18
GCCCTGAACCGCGCCCGGCAGGCGGCCGAGCGGTCCGGTGCGCAGGTCGCCGACCTGACGCTGCCGCCCGAGCTGGCGCTCGCCTGGGAGCGCCACCGAATCATCCAGAACTACGAGGGCCGGCTGGCGCTGGCTTGGGAGTACGACGGCCATCGCGACGCGCTGCCGCCGCGGGTCCGGGAGCATCTCGACGCGGGCGCGGCGATCGAGGCGGCGGAGTATGACGAGGCCCGCCGCCACGGCCACCGGGCTCGCCGGGTGCTCAAGGGCCTGTTCGCCGAATACGACGCGATCCTCACCTTCTCGGCTCCGGGCCCGGCACCTGCCACCCTGGCCTCGACGGGCGACCCGCGCTTCAACCAGCTCTGGACCCTGATGGGCGTGCCCTGCGTGAACGTACCGGTGCCGGGCGAGCGCCTGCCGGTGGGCGTCCAGGTGATCGGCCGCTTCGGCGACGACGCCCGGGCCCTGGCGGTGGCGCGGATGATCGAGTCGGGCTTGCGCGGGTGACGAGTCGGCAGCGCGGACGGCAGGGCCAGAAGTTCGGACGTACGGGCGAACGCGGCCAGAATCGTCCGTGGGTCCGAATGCCGGTCTCGCCTACGAAATGGCTGTTTTCGACCCAACCCGGCCAACCGGATCGCCAAAGGCGCTTCCCGAGAGCAGCTATCGATCTGCCGTGGCGCAACTTCGGCTTGGGGTAGCGAGCGGCCACAACTCAGGGCCATCGCGCCCGGCTGATAATTAGCGCATAACGGACCATCACTGGCTTTGGTCCCGGCCGCCTGTGCCTGAGAGCAGCGTGCGCTCCCGCCCTGTTCGCGCGGAGCACATCATGTCTGACAGCAGACCTCTAGCCATCCTCATCGCGGAGGCTGACGAGCTCGTCCGTATGGTCACCGCCGACATGCTGACGGATGTTGGCTTTCAGACCATGGAGGTGTGCACTGCCGCTGAGGCGGTGGCGGTCCTCCAAGGGTCAGTCGCCGTGCGCATGTTGATCACAGGGCGGGCCATCGTGGGCGATGGTGTCGCCCTTGCCCACCTCGTTCACCACCGTTGGCCCGGTGTTGGCATCATCGTCACCTCGGGAGCCGGGGTGGATCTTCAGCACGACTTGCCGCCAGGTACACGCCTGCTCAGCAAGCCGTACGCCTTCGCAGATCTCATCCGAGAGGTGGAAGCTGGCCTTGTTCAGGCGCAGAAGGAGCCCTCACCCGCTCCCATGCTGCCGAGCGGAGTACCGCCTCACAGGGGAGTTGATCTAGGCATAGGCGTGGGGGGCACTGCCGCTCCGTCAACCGAGCCGGACAAGTCGTAAACTCTGGATACACGCCGGCCAAACTGAATTGCTTGCCTCATCGAGGTCGGCCAAAGTTCATCGAGGTAGGCCCTATGGGGGGCCGCTCGGTTTGCCCGCTATCGAGCACGGTGCGCGCGGTCATACGGCTGCTCTCAGTCGTGATTGGGTGCGACGGCGGTGTCTGCCAACTCTCACTCAGAAGCGGACCCTCGCAAATCCACTCTTCCCAGACATCGACACGGACAAACCGATTGGGTTCGGGCTCGCGGTCCCGCGCATCAGGCCGTGCGGCTCAGCTGCTCGCCGGCTCGTGCAGCGTGTCCTCCACGTAGAGCTGTTCCAGCAGAACCTTGATCACCGCCATCAGGGGCAGCGCCAGGGCGATGCCCCACAGCCCGAAGATGACGCCTAGGATCAACTGGCCGGCAAAAATCGTGGCCGGGGGGATGTCCAGCGCGCGCTTCTGGATGAACGGGGTCAGGCCGTAGCTCTCCAGGCACTGCACCGCCAAGTAGACGCCGACGGCGCCGATCACCGCCTTGAGGCCCGAGGCCAGGGCCGCCAAGATGATCACGATGCCCGCCACCAGCGGTCCCACGGTCGGCACGAAGGCCAAAAGCCCGGCCTGTAGGCCGAGGATCAGCGCGCCGCCGATCCCCAGGAAGGCCAGCCCGGCCCAGGTGCAAACGAAGATCGCCGCCATGATGATCAACTGGCCGAACAGCCAGTGCCGCAAGGTCTCGCCGGCGCCGTCCAGCACCTTGGCGGCGCGCCGACGCTTCTGAGGCGGCACGAACCGCAGCACCCCGTCCCGATAGGCCTCTGGGTCGGCCGCGAAGGCCAGCCCCAGGAAGGCGATCACCAGCAGGTTGCCCAGCGCATCGAACAAGCCGAGGATCACAGCCGCCGCCGGCCCGAGGACGCTGCCGGCGTCGGAGACGATCGAGCTGCTGCTCTTGAGCAGGCCGTTTGCGAGCCCGCCGAGGCCGCCCTCCTTCTGACCGGGCTCGGCCGAGCCGCCCTTCGGCGCCAGGCTCGGCACGTCGATGCCGCGCTCGGACAGCCAGCTCGACACCGTGCCGGCCTGGTTCTTGATCGTGGTTCCGAGATCGCGGCCCTGCTGCACGATGGTGGCCCCGCCGTAGGATGCGAAGCCGATCACCGCGACGGCGACCGCGAGGCTGGCGATCGTCAGGCGCAGGCCCCGGGGCAGGGGCAGGACGTGGCCGAGCCCCCGGGTCAGGCCGTCGAGGAACACGCCGAGCAGCACGCCCGCGAAGATCAGCAGGAGCGTGCCCACCGACATCCAGGCCAGCGCCAGCAACGCCACGAAGCAGACGACGGCGATCCCCGAAGCCGCCAGCGGCAAGGCTCCGCGCCAGGGCCCGACCGGGCCGTCCAGATCCCGAGATTGACCGTCCGTCATCATTGCTCCTGCGTCGCAGGCTCACGAACGCCCCGGACTGGCCGCGGTCAAGGGCGACGCCGTACCAAGCTTGTGTGCGGCCGGGCGAGACCGGACGGCCTTTCGCGCGTTGTCCGCCCACGCAAGCGCTCCCGCCGGGAGCCGGGCGCCTCCAGGAGAGACCGCGTGAGCAGCAACGAGCCCCACATCCATTCCCTCGGCCCGGGCCGGACCGTGGATACGGGGGACCAACTCAGCAGCGTGGTCATCCTCGGCCTCGCCGTCGCGGGCGCCTTGGCCGCGGTGCTGCTCAACGCGATCCTGTAGGGCGTATTCTGGCGCTTGGGATCACAGGCGGCGGGCCCGGCCGTCTCGGATGAGCCGCCCACCTTTCCCGGACGCCTGGAACGCAGTGAAAGGCGATCCGGGACCCAGCAAGGAAAGCGCTGCGCAGCGGCACGATCAAGGGATAACGGACGCTTCGCGGTGTGTTGCGCTGGGTCCCGGGTCGCATTCCGCTGACGCTGCATGCGCCCGGGAAAGGGCGCAGCGAGACCTCCGGAGCGCGGGTCTACTGCCCCCAGCGCTCCGCGGCCGCGTCGTCGTGGGCGGCGGCCTCGACCCAGCCGCCGACGGTGCCGTCGGCCAAGTGCTCGCGCTTCCAGAACGGCGCGCGGGTCTTGAGGTAGTCCATCAGGAAGTTCGCCGCCTCGAAGGCCGCGACCCGGTGGCTGGAGGCTGTCACCACCAGCACGATGCCGTCGCCCGGACGCACGCGGCCGTGGCGATGGATCACCCGCAGGGCCTGAAGCGGCCAGCGGGCGACGGCGTCCACGGCGACACGGAGGATCTCCGCCTCCGCCATGCCGGGATAATGCTCGAGTTCGAGCGCCGCCAGCCGCCCGGCCTCGTCCCGGCAGAGGCCCGTGAAGGTGACGACCGCGCCGGCCCGGCCGCCTAGTTCGACGCTCACCCGGGCAATCTCGGCGGCGGTGTCGAACGGTTCGGTCTGGATGGCGACGCTCGGTGCGGGGGCGCTCATGCTCCGGTCCAACATCCTCGTCCGACGATCCTCAAGCGGCGCGTGCCGGTCCCACGCCTGTCACACCCGGTCGCGCCTCTATATGGCACGAGAAGTCGCATTCGCCCCGGTCGCGGGCGTGATCGGCGGAGAAGGATGAACGTGTGACCCCCGACCTGATCCTGCCCTACGCGGGCGTCCTGCCGGATTTCGCGAGCCGCCCGGTCTGGTGCGGGCGCGGGAGCACGGTGATCGGCTCCGCCCGGATCGGCGCCCAGGCCTGGATCGGCGACGAGGCGGTGATCCGCGCCGACGGGCAGGCCATCACCCTCGGGGACAGGTTCTGGCTCGGCCACCGTTCGACGGTGCACATCGCCACGCTCACCCACGGGACGCAGGTCGGCGACCGGGTCACGGTCGGTCGCAACAGCGTCGTTCATGCCTGCACGATCGGCTCCGACGTCGTGATCGAGGACGACGTCGTGATCCTCGACGGCGCCGAGATCGGCGACACCGCGGTGATCGAAGCGGGCGCGACCGTGTTCCCGCGCATGAGGCTCGCGGGCGGATACGCTTATGCCGGCAGCCCGGCTCGGCCAAGCCGGCCGGTCGGCCCGGACGAGGT